>PFIP01000049.1 GCA_002782675.1 Candidatus Infernicultor aquiphilus | reverse complement strand
AAAGAAAATGAAGAAGTTGAAGGTAAATTAGTAGCATTAATTACTGCAGCGGTAGCTTCATATTTAGAAAAACCGAAAAGTAAAATTAAAATATTACACCTTAAGAAATATAAACCATCGGTTATTTCTCCCTGGACTACTCTGGGGAGACAAGAATTAATGTTAGGTAAAAATATAAAATATTGAGGAAAGAGGAGGACTATAAATAGAATGAGAAAATTTATAATTAAGGTGGAAGGAAAAGTATACGATGTTGAGGTAGAAGAAGTAGGTGAAAATAAAGCTTCAGAAGGAACTGTTTCTGCCCCCTCGCCTATAATAACAAAAGTAAAAGAAGAACCGGTAAAATCAAAATCGGCTAAGGTTTCAGATAACCCAGCTTCCTCTAAAGCACCAACTGCAGCGGTAGCTGGAGAAGAAGTATTAGCACCTATGCCGGGTAAGATACTCCAGCTAAAAGTATCGGAAGGAGATAGTATAAAAGTAGGAGATACTTTATTAATCTTAGAGGCAATGAAGATGGAAAATGAAATTGTAGCTGATACCTCTGGAAATGTAAAAAAAATAAATGTAACCGCAAATGATATGGTTGATACAGGCGATATCTTGATGGTGATAGGTTAGGATAGAAAGGAGAATTTAAATGAATCTTTTAATGAAAATCCTTTCTTTATTTACTCTTTCTGGTTTTGCCGCACTTACTAAAGGTAATATAATAATGCTTCTGGTGGGAGGAGTATTATTATATCTTGCTATAGCAAAGAAGTTTGAGCCTTTGCTTCTTCTGCCCATCGGCTTTGGAGCAGTATTAGTGAATTTACCTTTAGCTGGGTTAATGGAGGAAGGAGGTCTTTTATATTTTATCTCCTTTGGGATAAATCATGAAATATTTCCTTGTTTAATATTTATGGGTATTGGAGCAATGACGGATTTTGGTCCCTTACTTTCTAATCCTATAACTCTCCTTTTGGGAGCAGCAGCTCAAATAGGTGTTTTTATTGCTTTAATTGGGGCAGAAATTTTAGGCTTTACTATTCAAGAAGCAGCTTCCATAGGAATTATTGGAGGAGCGGATGGACCAACGGCTATTTATCTTACCGTGAAAATGGCTCCTCATTTATTAGGGGCAGTTGCAGTGGCAGCATATTCTTATATGTCATTAGTTCCTTTAATTCTACCTCCCATAATGAAATTATTGACTACCCCTGAGGAGAGAAAGATAGTTATGAAACAACTCAGGCCAGTATCTCGTGCAGAAAGGATACTCTTTCCCATTATTTCAACCGTTTTAATTGGTCTTTTATTACCACCTTCGGTTCCTATTATTGGTATGTTAATGTTAGGAAATTTATTTAGAGAGAGTTTAGTAGTGAATAGATTGTCAAATACGGCTCAGAATGAATTGATTAATATTGTTACTATATTTTTGGCTACCTGTGTTGGAGCTACCATGCAAGCCAAATATTTTTTAACCTTTCAGACTATTAAAATAATAATTTTAGGTTTAATTGCTTTTGCTTTTAGTGCAGCGGGGGGAGTTTTGTTTGGGAAGTTATTAAATAAAATTACTGGCGGAAAGATTAA
Organism: Candidatus Infernicultor aquiphilus; assembly: GCA_002782675.1. Taxonomy (GTDB): domain Bacteria; phylum Atribacterota; class Phoenicimicrobiia; order Phoenicimicrobiales; family Phoenicimicrobiaceae; genus Infernicultor; species Infernicultor aquiphilus. The sequence continues at coordinate 3,240 of PFIP01000049.1, read as the reverse complement.
TCCTTTAATTGGTGCTGCCGGAGTATCTGCAGTACCTATGTCTGCAAGAGTGGTTCAGAAAGTCGGTCGAGAAGCAGATCCAAAAAACTTTTTATTAATGCATGCTATGGGCCCTAATGTATCAGGAGTAATAGGAACTGCGGTTGCTGCTGGAGTAATGTTAGCTTTATTGAAATAAAGCTAACCTTAATATTGCCTATCGTGAAAAAAATAGAATCAAAAATAGGAATCTCTAATAATATGAAGATAGAAAATAATAATTCTTTAAAAAATACTGATTCTTTACAAGAAGGAAAATTGTTAAAAACTCACCCCCTGAAGATTACCGATACCACTTTGCGTGATGCCCAGCAATCATTAATAGCTACTCGGATGACTATCGAGGAGATGGTGCCTATCTGTGATAAATTAGACGCAGTGGGATTTTATTCCATGGAAATCTGGGGAGGGGCTACTTTTGATAGTTGCCTGCGGTTTCTTAATGAAGACCCTTGGGAGAGATTGAGAACTTTAAGAAAGCATCTTCCTAATACCAAGCTTCAAATGTTATTACGGGGACAGAATATATTAGGTTATAAACATTATTCTGATGACGTGGTAACCGAATTTATAAAAAGGGCAATAGCTAATGGGTTAGACATTATCCGCATTTTTGATGCTCTAAACGATATTCGTAATATGGAGACTGCTTTTAAAGTAGTTAAATCAGAGGGTGCTCATATTCAAGGAGCTGTCTGTTATACTATAAGTCCAGTTCATACCCATGATGCCTTCGTAAAAATGGCTCAAGAAATGGAGCAGATGGGAGCAGATTCGATTTGCATAAAAGATATGGCCGGCTTAATTTCTCCTTATGAAGCTTTTGCTTTAATTAAAGCTATTAAAGAAGTTGTCTCCATACCCCTTCAACTGCATTGTCATTTTACCAGTGGGATGGGGATGATGGCTTACTTAAAAGCTGTAGAAGCTGGAGTAGATGTGGTAGATACAGCGATATCTTCTTTAGCTCTTCAAACCTCTCAACCTGCCGTGGAACCTTTGGTGGAAACTTTGAGGGGAACGCCTTATGATACTGGATTAGATTTAAAACTGGCTTATGAAATTTCTGCTTATTTTAGAAAAGTAAGAGAAAATCATAAAGAAATGGAGTCTAACGTTCAAGATGTAGATACACGAGTATTAACTTATCAGATTCCGGGAGGAATGCTGTCTAATTTATCTGTTCAACTAAAGCAACAGAAAGCTGAAGATAAATATGAAGAAGTTTTGAAAGAAATTCCGCAAGTTCGAAAGGAATTAGGCTATCCGCCTTTAGTTACTCCTACCAGTCAGATTGTGGGGACTCAGGCGACCTTAAATGTTATTTTAAAGGAACGTTATAAGATGATTCCGGAAGAAGTTCGTAAATATATTAAGGGATTTTATGGTCGACCACCTGCCCCTATTGACCCAAAAGTTTTTAAGAAGGCAAAGATTAATAAAAGTGATATAATTAAGTGTCGACCTGCTGATTTGTTGAAGCCTGCTATTGAAGATGCAAGAAAGAAAGTATCTCATTTAGCCGAAAGTATGGAGGATATTTTATCCTATATTTTATTTCCGGAAGTAGCTAAAGATTTTCTGAAGAAGAAAATTGCCAAGAAATATCACTTAGGTATGGAAATATTAAATGGTAACCATAATTATGATGAAGAAGGATATGGGGTGTAATTTAGTGTATAGTATATAGTAAAGAAAAAAGAAGAAGCCAAGATTAAAAATATTAAATAGCGTATAGCGGGTAGTAAAAAAGCGTAAAGCGTAAAACCAAAACTTAAAACTTAAAATTGAAGAAAAAGTTTTGAATTTTAAATTATGGTTTTACGTTTTTCGTTTAAAGTTTTTAGTTTATGAATATTTTTACTTCTAATTCTAAATATGCTAAAATATTTTAAGATTATTAGATATTAAGTAAAAGAAAAGGAAATATTATCATGCCTAAAAAATCTTATTCAATTTTAATTTTTTTTATTATAGTGGCTTTAGTAATTTCCGGGATTATAAGTTTTCATCGTTCCAAAATGGAAAGTGATTTTAAACAAGTAGAATTGGTGATGAGTCTAAACGAATTGAGAGAATTGTGTTACCAGGAAGGTTATGATGAAAATGAATGGTTAGTTAAAATAAAAAACTCTGGGATTAATTCTATCGCGATTCAAGAAGATACTCTGGAAAGTCTGGCCTTATCCGAAAAAATACTTTATTTTTCTGGCCAAGAGTTTAATAAATTAAATTTCTTTTTAAAAACAATTGATCTATTTGAAAAATATCAGTCTTTACCAGGGGAAACTTATATTATATTTAAAGACAAAAACGATTATTTTCGTATAAAAGATAATCTACAAAGACAATTAGGAGAGAATTTAGTAAGAGATCTTACCATTTTTCCTTATAAAGGTTTAAAGGTAAAAGGGAGTGAAGAAAAACTTGCTGATTTAAGTTTAGGATTTTCTGAAGAAGATATTGAATTAGTAAGAAATTTAGGCTTTCAGGTTATCTTACGTTTAAAAAATTTCTCTCCAATGAATAAGGAAGATATAGATTTTAAATTTAAAGAGAGCGATGAAGCAGGAAAGATTTCAGGGATAATTTTTGATGGTGAAACAGCTTTGGGTTATCCTTTCCAAGAAAATTTAATTTTTACTGCAAAAATTCTAAAAACAAAAGGGTATCCCTTCGGAATTATCGAATTTACTGGTCAGAAAGGAATTGAAACAATTGCCCAATCAGCAAGCGAATTAGCAGTTAGAGTTCATAGTATTACCAAAGAGGAAATGGTGATTATTCCCAAACAGGAAGCCCTAGATAGATGGATTAGAGCAGCTAAAGAAAGAAAGGTTAGAATCTTTTATATCAAACCTTTTATGAAGTCTGACTCTGATCTTATCGAGGAGAATTTATCTTATATTAGAGCTATAAAGGAAAATTTAAAAGCGAGTGGTTTTAGCACCGGAAAAGCCAGTTTACTTTCTGCCACCTATCAAGAACCAAAGATATTTGTTCTTTTATTGATCCTGGGAGTTATTTCAGGTGGATTAATTCTATTGAAAAATATTTTTAACTTAAAAAAATATCAAGAATATTCTCTACTATTTTTAGGAATATTATTTTCTCTCTTTCTCCTCTTTTTAAATCAAGAAATCTTTTTAATAAAATTGATGGCCTTACTGGCAGCTTTAATATTTCCTACTTTAGCTATCA
>PFIP01000120.1 GCA_002782675.1 Candidatus Infernicultor aquiphilus | reverse complement strand
TTTATTTTTATATTAACCTTAAAAATCTTATTTTTTTTTAATTTACAAAAAATTATTGTTAAATATAATTATTTATGACACAGTCTGAATAACGGGTCGGATAAATCCGACCCCTACATTACCATTCCCCGATCAGGTCGAGGACAGGTTTGTTTACTTTTTGGGGGACAACCATATGGTAAATTAATATTTTAAATTTTAAAAATCTATTTTATAAGGAGGAAAATAAGATGTGGATTATTATTGGAGGAATAGTTGCCATAATTTTAGGAGTATGGGGATTAATTGAATGGTGGTTATTGTTCTTAAAGGCTTTAGCAGCTTTAATACCCTTTATCTTAGTAGTTGGTGGTGTATTAGCAGTGATAGTAGGGATAACTTCTAGGAGGGATAAAATTGAAGAGGAGAAAGAAGAGGTTATTGAGCAATCCTCAGAAAGCGATAAATCCTAATTTTCAGATTTTAGAGAAATATAAAAAGTTGACAAAAATACTCATATATATTATAATTTTTCGTGTTATTAATTTATTAAATGTAATGATCATTTATTAAAAGGAGGAATATATTTTTATGAAAAGGATTTATATGGATCATGCCGCAACTACATCTACAGATGTGGAAGTAGTTGAAGCAATGAAGCCTTATTTTACTCAAAAATATGGTAATCCTAATAGTATTCATTCATTTGGACAAGAGGCTAGAGAGGCAGTAGAAGAAGCCAGGGAGAAGATAGCTCGATTAATTGGAGCGAATCCTTCGGAAATTGTTTTTACTGCCGGAGGGACAGAGGCAGATAATTATGCTATAAAAGGAATTGCTTGGGCGAATCAAAAAAAAGGAAATCATATTATCACTTCCCAGATCGAACACCATGCTGTCTTGCATTCCTGCCAATTTTTAGAGAAACACGGATTTAAAGTAACCTATTTAAAAGTAGATAAATATGGTCTGATAGACCCTGAAGATGTGAAAAAAGCAATTACCGGCCAGACTATATTAGTAACTATTATGCATGCTAATAATGAGATTGGCACTATTGAACCGATTAAAGAGATAGGAAAAATAGTTAAAGAAGCGGGTATATATTTTCACACTGATTCAGTACAGACTACCGGGCATATTCCCATAGAAGTTAATGATTTAGGAGTAGATATGTTATCCATCTCTGGTCATAAATTATATGGACCTAAAGGAGTAGGAGCGCTGTACTTAAGAAAGGGAACTAAGATAGTAAATTTAATAGACGGTGGTGCTCAGGAAAAAAATAGGAGAGCCGGTACAGAAAATGTGACTGGAATGGTAGGATTGGGCAAAGCTGTGGAGTTGGCAGAGAAGAGATTAGCTGGAGGAGAGGTGGATAAAGTGGTAAAATTAAGAGATAAATTGATTACCGGAATTATGGACCAAATAGAAAATGTTCGTTTAAATGGACACTCCACCAGGAGACTTCCTGGAAATGCTAATATCTGTTTTGAATTTATCGAAGGAGAATCGATGTTGCTCAACTTGGATATGAAAGGAGTGGCAGCCTCCAGTGGTTCAGCTTGTACCTCTGGTTCATTAGAGCCCTCTCATGTCCTATTAGCTATAGGACTACCTCCAGAGATAGCCCATGGCTCTTTAAGATTGACTTTGGGAAAAGATAATACCGAAGAAGATATAGATTATGTTCTAGATATTTTGCCTAAAATTATAGAAAAATTACGAGCTCTTTCTCCCTTTACAGGTAGTTGGGATGGGCTGAAGAAAAATAGTGTAGAGGAAAAGTAATAAGTAATATGTAATGTGCATTGAGTGGAATACAGGGATAAGTGATATGTAATTAGTAATGAGTTAATAGTGTATAGTTTCAAGTTTAAAAGAACAAGTTACTTATCACTTGTTACATATTACACAACTTACTAAGGGACTGAAAGATTGGTAGCCAAGAATATAATTGGATCGAATTGAAGTTTTCCGGATAGAGATAAAATTAAGAAGGAGAATTATGTATGAGTATATATAGTGAAAAAGTGATGGAACATTTTCAGAATCCCCGGAATGTCGGAGAAATTAAAGATGCTGATGGAATAGGAGAAGTTGGTAATCCTATTTGTGGGGATATAATGAAAATTTATATAAAAGTAAAAGATGATAAGATAGTCGATTGCAAATTTAAAACTTTTGGCTGTGGTGCTGCCATTGCTACCAGCAGTATGGTTACTGAAATGGTTAAGGGTAAAAACATTGATGAAGCTTTAAAAATTTCCAATAAAGCTGTAGCTGAAGCCTTAGGAGGGCTTCCCGCAATTAAAATGCATTGCTCAAATTTAGCTGCTGATGGATTATCTAAAGCTATTGAAGATTATAAACAAAAGATTAAAATTAAAAAATAATAACTATAAACTAATTTAATTGTATATAAAAACAGTATCGAGTATATAGTATTAAGTATCGAGTGAAAAAGAAGAAAGAAGGCAGAATAAATACTAACGACTAATTAGCGTTTTGTATTTTTCTTACACTTATTACCTGCACCTATACGCTAAATGCTATACGCTCCACGCTAGGTTTATTTACCAGCGACTAATTTAATAAGAGGTTATTTTATGATGACAATATTAAATTTAAGTGAAGTTTCTTTGCTGGCTGCTTTTGTAGCTGGTTTTATCTCTTTTATTTCTCCCTGCGTTTTACCTCTGGTGCCAGGTTATATCTCTTTCATATCTGGAATGTCTTTAGATGATTTAGAGAAGGGGAGATTTCGAAATAAAAATACTATAATTATCAGTTCCTTATTTTTTATATTCGGATTTTCTTTAATATTTATTCTTTTAGGAGCTACTGCAACCTTCTTTGGCCGTTTTTTACTAGAGAAAGCGGTAATTCTGAGGAAAGTAGCGGGCTTAATAATTATAATTTTTGGAATACATATGTCAGGTTTATATAGAATAAAATTTTTAGAATATGAAAAAAAGATTTATGCCAATACTAAACCAGTCAATATTATAATTGGTCCATTTTTAATAGGTTTAGCCTTTGCCTTTGGATGGACCCCCTGTATCGGTCCTGTTCTGGCTACTATTTTAATCTATGCAGGTACTCAAGAAACTGTTTATAAGGGAATTTTACTGCTTACCCTTTATTCAGCTGGTTTAGGAATTCCTTTTTTATTAACTGCTATCGCCATTAATAAATTTTATTTATTTTCCAATAAGATTAAAAAGCATTTTAAAACTGTAGAGCTGGTAGGAGGAGTATTGCTTATCCTGATTGGTGGGTTAATCCTTACCGATAATTTACAGATAGTAGTAAATTATTTCATTAAGTAGTAAAATATGACCGTTTTTTAAAAATTAAAACTAGACCTAATTAATTGAGTGATAAAAAATAAATTTAAATAAAAATAGAAGAGGTTTAAGCTAAAAATGAAGATTTTTTCTGCTAAAAGAGACCAGATAATGATTTTAACAATTTTTTTAATACTAATATTCTTTTTCGGAATACGATCATATTTTAAAACGAACCAGCAGGGCAGAGAGGTGGTAGAAGAGAATAATTTATTAGCCCTTAATTGGTTATCTTATAATGAGGGATTAGCCCTGGCAGAAAAAGAAAATAAATATGTTTTGATTGATTTTTATACCGATTGGTGTGGTTATTGTAAAAAAATGGATAAAAATACCTATTCTAATGAAGAGGTAAAAAAAATATTGTCTAAAAAATTTGTCATTATTAGAGTAAATGCAGAGTCGGATAATAAAGTGATTGAAAATGGGGAAGAGATAACTGAAAGAGAATTGGCTAAATTATATCAAGTTTCTGGTTATCCTACTACCTGGTTTTTAGAAAGTAATCATAGCCGTGTAGCTCCTTTACCAGGATATGTAACTACCGAGCAATTCATTCCAGTTTTAAATTACATCGGTGAAGGGTGGTATAAAAGTATTTCTTTTAAGGAATATTCGGAAAAAATATAATTAATAGATTATTAATTATAGATAGTTTAAATCAATATAGAATGGTCAAGGAATTGTAATGGTGTAATAATATTTATAATTTGCCTTGGCCTTTTTTATAAGTAAAATATAAATAATAATAGGGTAAGATAATTGGATTAGATTATGATTAGTATAAAAGAAAAGATTAGTAATAGATTAGAAGAGATTAAGAAAATAAGCCGAGGAGAAGAAATTGTAGTGTCTTTTTCAGGAGGATTAGATAGTACAGTAGTTTCTGCCTTAGCACTCCAGGCCTTAGGGGAAGAGAGAGTGGAAGCAATTACGGTTAGTTTTGGAGAATATAGTTATAGTAAGGGTTTAAAAAATATTCAAGATATCAGTAAGAATCTAGATTTAAAGCTCAGGATTGTTCAGGGGAAGGAAGAACAAGAAAAAGTTTTAAAGAAAGGGCCAGCTTGCAATAAGTGTACCAGGATAGCTAAACTGGGAAGAGTTAAAAGAGAAGCTAAAGGAAGATTAGTCTTGACTGGTTCAAATCAGAGCGATACCTGGGGTAGGAAAGGTCTAAAGTTATATGATGGCTTTTATGCTCCTTTACTAAAAATGACTAAAGAAGAGATAAAAGGAATTGCTAATTATTTTAATTTAAAGATTTTAAGAATTGGAGAAAGTAATTTTAGAGAAGGTTGCAAATTAAAACACTTACTTAAGCCCTTAGCAAATTCTTATTATCATGGTCATACAGTAGCAGAAGCTAATGAAATATTGTTAAACATTTTAGAACAAGAGAAATATAAGGCGCATTTAGCCAATGTAAAGATTATTGGACCATTAAATAAGAATATTGGATTGATAAATGTATTCCCTCTGCCTAAAGAAAAATTAAAAATAAGGATTATTAAAGAGCTGGAAAGATTGAAAAATTTAGAAAAGATTAAATTTTTAGATCAGCCAATTAAATTAATTATTAAAGCAAATAAAGGACAATTTGATAATCAACATTCCCGATATTGGTTAGAAAAGGGGAGGCTACAACCAGATTTTTCTGTACCTATAAAAGTGGATTGGTTATTAACTACTAATAAGAATCTCGCTACTTTTCAGGTTATTGATTATCAAATAATGGAATAGTATAATTATATCGTATCGCGTATTGCGTATCGAGTATCGCGTATTCTAGCGTAGAGCGTGCAGCGTTTAGCGTATAGAATACAGTAATGAGTAATATGTAATTAGTGACAAGTTTCGGGTTACAGTTCACTCGTTACATATCACATATTACAAATCACACATTACACGACTTACGGGTTAATTGGAGAATTGGTAAATTATATAATATATATGGAGGTAAATTTATGTCTAATCAAAGATTATCTGAATTTGATATCCAGGAAGCAATAAAGGAGGTAGCTAACTTGATGGGAGTTTCTGCCCGCACTGCTCCCAAATCTGCTGGTAAAGATTTTGTAGTGATAAAAGTTATTTACGGAGAAGAAGTAAATAAGTTAGCGGAAGAAATGGTCCATTATGGTGAAGAGTTTAGTAAGAAAAATTTTGACCGTGATGGTGATAATGTCAAAAATTCCTTAGCTGTTTTATTAATAGGCCTAAAAGAGGCCCAATCGCTCGGTTTGAATTGCGGTGCCTGTGGGTATGACCAATGTTCTGACCGAATTTCCCATAAGAGTAATGAATTTGATGGACCTCAATGTGCTTTTAGACTTTTAGATATGGGAATTGCTATTGGGTCAGCCGTGAAAACTGCTGGAATAATGAATGTAGATAATCGGGTAATGTATCGGGCAGGAGTAGTAGCTAAAAAAATGGGTTTAATAGATGCAGATTTTGTAATGGGTATTCCTTTATCGGTAACTGGAAAAAATATTTATTTTGACCGATAAGTCTGATTAACTCAGGATATTCAGGATATATTAAAAAGGCAAAAGATAATCTTTTGAGAAAAAATTGCACAGTAATTTTATGAAAAAGTGAGAAAAGTTAGTTCTTTTTGATCAAGACGACTACTGAAAGCAAGAAAAATATTAAAAAGATTTGCCCCCTAATATTTAAGCAAAGCTTCTAAAACAATTTATTTACTTCATATTTCAGAAATTATTTTTCAAATATAAAAAATTTAAAAGGCAATTCTCAAAAATTGGCACAGTAATTGCTTATATAAAAGGTTAGGAAATAATTTAAAAGGAGGTGAATATAGATGAAAAAGAAACTGGTTATCCTAACCCTGATTATAGCAATAACCGTGGTGTTTTTGGGTCTTACTCAATCTATTTATGCTCAAGAAAATAAACCCTTAATGAAACAGAATATGCTACCGTATAAAAGTGGTGAATTTAAAGAAATGATGGATAAAAGACTAAGAAATAGCCCTGATATGAAGATGGAAGAGTTTATCAAATCTTTAAATCTATCTGAAGAACAGGTAACAGAAATTAAGAGAGTTTTATTAGATTTTCAAAAAGACACCCTTGAACTTAGGAATAGTCTTCAGATAAAAGAGCTGGAAGTTAAAGCATTATTGTTAGAACCGCTTACTGAGATAACAAAAATTAAAGCAAAATTTGAAGAAATTGCTGAGTTGAAGGTTGAAATTAGGGTTAAAACAATTGAAAGGTATTTAGAAATTAAAGGATTGTTAACTCCTGAGCAACAAGCTAAATTGCCATTAGGTGTTCCTTCCCAAATATTTGCTTACCAAGAGATGGGTATGGGTAGGGGTAAAATGATGAAAAGTTGTTGCTGGTAAATAAAAAGCAATAAAGAGTAAATTTAAACCGGGAGGAGAATAAATGTTTTCCTCCCCTACTAATTTTTATAACGAGGTGTAAATAAAAATGATAAAAAATAAACTGTTAAAAATAAATAAAAAATTGATAGTTACCACAATTTTAATCTTATTTCTTTCTTTAAGCTTAATAGTACAGACTATAAACGCAGAGCCTCAGTTGGACAAACCTTATTTATCTATCGAGGATTTAAGCAATAGTATTGCAGATATTGCAGAAAAAAATAGTCCAGCAGTAGTTAATATAGATACAGTAAGAATGGTAGAAACTCAAAATCCTTTTTTAGATGATCCCATATTCGGACATTTTTTTGGAGACCAATTTAAAGAGTATACCAGAACAATTCCTCAAAAAGGCACTGGCTCCGGGTTTATTATTAACCAAGAAGGATATATAATTACCAATGAACATGTAGTCCACAAAGCTGAAAAGATAAAAGTTACTCTTTCTGATGGGAGAGAATTTACCGGAGAAGTAATTGGTTCAGATACAACTTCAGATATGGCAATTGTAAAGATAAAAGCAGATCATTTACCTCTGGTTGCTTTGGGTGATTCAGATAAGTTAAGAGTAGGAGAAATTGTGGTCGCCATTGGTAACCCTTATGGACTTCAACAAACTGTAACCATGGGTGTAGTTAGTGCTAAGGGCCGTTCTATCCCTACAGGCATAGAAGGACGTGTATATAAAGATTTTATTCAAACTGATGCAGCTATAAATCCTGGGAATAGTGGTGGTCCGTTACTCAATACCAAAGGAGAAGTGGTGGGAATAAACACAGCAATTATTCCTTTTGCTCAGGGTATTGGATTTGCTATTCCTATAAATATAGCCAAGAAAAATATAGATGATTTAATTAATTTAGGCAAAGTAAGAAGATCATGGTTAGGGGTATATATTCAAGAGGTTACTCCAGAAATTGCCAAACAATTTAACCAAGCGGAAGCTAAAGGTGTTTTAGTGGGAGATGTAGTTAAAAATAGTCCAGCAGAAGGAGTCGGGATAAAAACAGGTGATATAATTAAGAAAGTTAATAATGAAGAGGTAAATTCCCCTGAAGAACTTCAAGATAAAATAGGAAATATAGAGATTAATAAAGAAGTAAATGTCGAAATTGTGCGAAATGGTGAAACAATTTCCTTTATAGTAAAAATAGGTGAGATGCCTACTGTGGAAGAAGAAGGTAGTAAAACTCCTAAAGAAAAGGTATTTTCAGTACAAACTGGATTAAAAGTGGAGTCAGTTACTACGGAAATTGCTAAGGAATTGGGATTACCCTGGGTAAAAGGGTTGGTAATCACTGAAGTGGTCCCGGGAAGTTCGGCGGATGATATGGGTTTACAACAAGGGGATATAGTTTTAGAGGCAAACCGAACAGAATTATCTTCTGTTGAGGAGTGGGAAAAAGTAATCAACAAATTAGAACCAGAAGGTACACTACTGTTATTGGTTTTTCGTAATCAACATACTTATTATGTGCCGATAAAAGTGGAGAAGATTGACTGAATAAAACTGTAATAAGTGATTTGTAGGGGCTCGATGCATCGAGCCCCTAATTGTAGGACAAGTGTCCCCCGTTTTCAAGAGGGCAGGCCCGCCTGTAAAAAAATAGATTTCTGCGGGAGTTTACCCTCGCGAAAGCGGAAAAATGGAAAGAGATGGTTTATAAAGTTGGAAAAAGGGAAAAATCAAAAAATATTTGAATCATTACCTTTTCGAGAAAGAAATATTGTATTAGCTTTAATTATTATCTTGCTTCTTACCCTATTGCTGGGTTTTATGACCTATAAAGAAGTACAAAGAGAAAGATATTATTTGTGGGAATTGGCTCGTTCAGAAGGTTTAAATATTGCCTTTTCTATCCAGGCTCTTGGTCCTAAATTTATTCTAAATGAAAATATTTTGAAAGAAATTTTGCTACTTTTAAAGAAAGAGGAAGTAAGCTATATTGATATTTGTAATGATAAAGGTTTAATCCTAATTAGTACTGAAGAAGAAAGAGGGGAAAGAACTATACAAATCTTCAATCCGGGTAAAATTAATTTTGTCAACACTCAAGACAAAAAGGGGAATAGAGTACTTCAGGTAATAAAGCCATTTAATCTTGATATTAATAGACCTTTAGATATTTGGAAGATATTGCCTATACAAAATAGTTATTTAGTGGTGGGGATAAATTTAGAGGGTTCTTATCTTCTCTTGAGTCAGACCAGGAGAAGAATCATTTTAAACTACGGTATCATAATGGCCCTGGTGTTGCTGGGAATATATGTAATTTTTAAATTACAGGAGACCTATATCGTAAAAAAGACTCTGAATGAAATGAAAGTCTATACTTCAAAATTATTGGAGACTATGGGTAATGCGGTAATTTCAGTAGATAATAAGGGCATCATTAAGACCTTTAATCGTAAGAGTGAAGAGATTTTTGGCAAAAGGAGAGAGGAAGCGTTAAATAAAGATTGTCAGGAAGTATTGAATTTAAATATTGAGGGAGAATGTATTTTTAAGAAATGTTTATTAGAGAGAGAAAATATCAATCAGGAAATAATTTTAGAAGAAAAAGGGTTAAATAAAAAAATAATGGAGGTTAACACTTCCTTTTTAACCGGTGAATGGGGAGAAATCACCGGCGTGGTAGCGGAAATAAGGGATGTAACTGAAATTAAAAATTTAAATGAAGAAATAGCTCGTAATAAGAGATTGACTGCATTAGGTAAATTATCTGCCGGCATTGCCCATGAAATTAGGAATCCTTTGAGTTCAATTCGGGGATTAGCTCAATTTGTCTATAATTCATTTTCCAAGACTGATGAAAGAAAAGAAGACCTTAATACCATTATCCAGGAAGTAGATAGGTTAAATAAATTGGTCGTTCAGGTTTTGGATTACGCTAAAGTAAAAGAATTGGAATTAACCTACTTTTCTATCAATAATTTAGTCAACAAGATTGTTGAATTATTTAAACAAGAAATTAAAAATAAGCAGATTAGATTTTATTTAGAACTTTGCCCTGATATTTCTCAGATTCAGGCTGACGAAGACCAGATAAGACAGATCTTAATGAACATTATCATTAATGCCATTCAAGCTATCTCAGAGAAAGGTGAAATTAAAATTAAAACGGAAAAGTGTCTTATTAAAGGAGGTTCTGGCCTAAAACTAATCATAGAGGATAATGGAGTTGGGATCTCCGAAAAAGATCTTAATCAGATATTTGACCCCTTTTTTTCCACTAAAGAGCAAGGTTCTGGTTTAGGCCTTTCCATAGTATACAAATTGGTAGAGGGTCATCAGGGAGAAATAAAAGTTGAATCTAAAGAAGGGGAAGGGACAAAATTTATTATTTATCTACCTCAAAAAGGAGGGAGTAATTTTGCAGAAGATATTAGTGGTCGATGACGAACAGAATATAAGAAGAATGTTAAATCGGGTGCTTTCTTCAGAGGGATTTATAGTTAAGGAAGCTATTAATGGCTTAGAAGCCCTGAAGAGATTAGAAGAAGAAGATTACAGTTTAGTATTATTGGACCTTAAAATGCCTGGTCTAAATGGAATAGAAACCTTAAAGAAAATAAGAGAGTTTGATATAAATTTACCGATTATTATGATATCTGCTTATGGAAGTATTTCTGAAGCAGTAGAGGCTATGAAATTAGGGGCTTTGGATTATTTGATAAAACCTTTCGATATCGAAGAATTAAAAATCATAGTTGAAAGAGCAATTAAACAATATGAATTAAGAGTAGAAAACATTTACTACCGAGAGGAAGAAGAGAAGAGGTTTAATTTTGATGAAATTATCGGAAAGAGTAAGGCTATAAAAAGAGTTTTAGAGATGGTGAAAAGTGTATCGGTTACCCCTGCTACTGTGCTTATTACTGGGGAGAGTGGTACAGGAAAAGAGTTGATAGCTCGGGCAATACACAAGAATAGTCCTGGCAATAAGAATCCTTTTGTAGTGGTTAATTGTGTAGCTTTTTCTTCTTATCTTTTAGAAAGTGAACTTTTTGGACACGAAAAGGGAGCTTTTACCGGTGCGATTTCCAAAAGGATCGGCCGTTTTGAGATGGCTAAGGGGGGTACTATTTTTTTAGATGAGATTGGAGAAATTGACCCGGTTATACAGACTAAACTACTTAGATTTTTACAAGAAAAGGAATTTGAAAGAGTAGGTAGTTCAAAAAGTATTAAAGTCGATGTACGAATATTATCTGCTACTAACCTAGATTTAAAAAAGAAAGCGGAAGATAATAATTTTAGACAAGATCTTTATTATCGGCTGAATGTCTTTAATATAGAAGTTCCCTCTTTAAGGGAGAGGAAAGAGGATATACCTTTACTGGTGGAGCATTTTATCCATAAATATGATAAAATATTAAATAAAAAAGTAGAAGAAATTTCCCCTCAAGCAATGGAATTACTCTTAAATTATGATTATCCAGGAAATATAAGAGAACTAGAAAATATACTCGAAAGAAGTATGATTATGGCTAAGAACAACATAATGGATGAGACCTATTTTGCTTTTATAAATAAGGAAAATTTTTCGGAGAAAAAAGGGACTCTAAAAGAAGTAGAAAAAGAATTAATTATAAAATATTTAATTCAAAAAAAAAGTAATCGTACAAAAACAGCAGAACTTTTAGGTATAAGTCGAAGAAATTTGCAGAACAAGATCAAAGAATACCAAATAAATTTATAAGTCAAAAAAACCGGTTATTTTTTTCTAAAAAGTTTCCAAAATTAGCCGGTCCTTTTTTGATTTGACATATTTATTAAAATATTTTACACTATGGAGGTAAAAGAAACACTTTTACCCGAGAGTTGTATCTCGTATGAGAACAAGATCAGAAATAAATAAAATAAGTAGTATTTCGTCTAGTATCTAAGAACAGAACTAGAACGGAGGTGAAAAAGTGAATAAAGTATCTAATTTGCCAGAATTTAAGCTCACCACGCGGCAACTGGCTATCTCTGGTATGTTAGGAGCAATTGCTATGATCTTGGGAGCAACAAGATTAGGGTTTATCCCCGTTCCTACTCCTGCTGGTAGTGCCACTATTATGCATATTCCAGCAATTTTAGGTGGTATATTAGAAGGTCCAATAGTAGGTGGATTGGTAGGATTGATCTTTGGAATATACAGTTTTGTAAATGCTACTAACCCTATTTTTGCGGATCCTTTAGTTGCAATTTTTCCCAGAATATTTATTGGAGTGGTAGCTTATTATTCTTACAAACATCTCTGGAAAAATAGTGCTTTAGCGGCAGCATTAGGAACTATCACCAATACTATTGGTGTATTGGGATTAGCTACTTTAAGAGGGTATCTCCCACTTAAAGTTAGCATTACCATTGGTTTTGTGCATGGCACTCCAGAAGTAGTAGTAGCAATATTAATAGTGACTATATTGGTTAAAGCTTTAAAGAAAGCGGGTTATTAAAAAGTTTAGGAGCAGAGAAGATAATTTCTTCTCTGCTCTATTTTTATTGGTTATAAAATTTTAAGTGGAATATTATGGTTATTTCCCAAAAAGCCAAAAATATTTCGACAGATTATATATATGGCGCGTTGCAGATAATTTTATAGTAAATTATAATTTTTTGGTTATAATTAATGTTGTAGGGGTTCGATTTATCGAACCCGTAAATAAGCGGGTCGGATAAATCCGACCCCTACATTACCATTCCCCGATCAGGTCGAGGACAGGTTTGTTTACTTTTTGGGGGACAATCATATTATGTAATTATCTGAAAACTAAAGTTAATAATTATAAGAGGTATCATCATGATTTTAGTAATTGATGTAGGTAATTCTCACACCGTTATAGGAGTATATAAAGAAGAAAAGTTGTTAGGCCATTGGAGAATATCCACTAATTTAAAAAAAACCGAAGATGAATATGGTATACTAGTAAAAGGTCTACTTGATAATTCTAAATTATCTTTAGCGGACATCAAAGGAATAGTTATTTCTTGTGTTGTTCCACCAATAATTTGGATATTAAAAAAGATGTCGGCAGATTATTTTAAAGTTTCTCCAATTATTGTAGGACCAGGGATAAAGACTGGGATTTATATTAAAACAGATAATCCTAAAGAAGTGGGGGCAGATAGGATTGTTAATGCTATTGCTGCTTATAAACTATATGGGGGGCCGGTGATAATTATAGATTTTGGAACAGCTACTACTTTTTGTGCGGTTAATAAAGATGGAGTTTATTTGGGAGGGGCTATTGCCCCCGGAATTGAGATTTCTGCAGAAGCTCTGGCTGAGAAGACCGCAAAATTACCTAAAATAGAAGTAACCAAACCCCAACATTCTATCGGCAGTAATACTATTGCTGCTATGAAGTCGGGAATATTTTTCGGATATTTAGGACTGACTAATGAGTTAATTAGGCGGTTTAAGAGAGAGCTGGGAGAAGATTCTTTGGTAGTAGCAACGGGTGGTTACTCAGAATTAATCGGTAACGAATGTAACTTAATTGATAAGATTAATCCTTTTTTAACTTTAATAGGATTATATTTAGTATATGAGATGAATAAATAAATTTCAATTTACCAATTAACTAATTTACCGATTGACCAATTAAATTAGTTAGCCAGTAAGTCGTGTAATATGTAACGTGTAACAAGTAACCCATGACCCGAAACTTGCCACTAATTACATATTACTCATCACTGTATTCTCTACGCTAAACGCTATCCGCTCTACGCTAATACTAAAAAATTTCCATATTAATGTCTAAAGACTTCACCGAATGAGTAAGAGCACCAACAGAAATTAAATCTACTCCGGTTTGAGCAATCTCTTTTGCTTTTTCCAGGGTAATTCCTCCTGATGCCTCAATTAAAGCCTTATTTTTAGCCATTTTTACTGCTTTTCTCATTATATCTAAATCCATATTATCCAGCATTATTATATCAGCTTGCATCTCTAAAGCTTCCTGGAGTTGAGATAAATTTTCTACTTCCACTTCAATTTTCATAGTATGAGAAATTCGTTTTCGAACAGAGCTTATTGCTGCCTTAACTCCTCCTGCTATAGCTAAATGATTATCTTTAATTAATACTGCATCATATAAACCAAAACGATGGTTGTATCCTCCGCCTATACGCACAGCATATTTTTCTAATATTCTTAGTCCGGGAGTAGTTTTACGGGTATCGGTGATACGAACTGGGAAATCTTTAACTTCTTGGCAGAATTGATAAGTAGTAGTAGTTATTCCCGACATCTTTTGTAGAAAATTTAAGGCTATTCTTTCACCCTTAAGAATGGTTTGAGCTGGACCAGTAATTTCGGCGAGAATTTCTCCCAGAGAAACCTTTATTCCATCTTTGATTTTAGCCTGGAAAGTAATTTCTGGATTTAACTTTTTAAAAACTAATTCAGCTATGCCAAGGCCAGCAATTATACCTTCTTCCTTTACTTTGATAATACCTTTGGCTTTTAAATCATAGGGTATGATAGATTCAGTGGTAATATCTCCGGTACCGATATCCTCTATTAAAGCTTGCTCTATTATTTTATCTACCTGAATATTTTCTTTTTCAAAAAAAATCATTTTTAAAACACCTCTTTGTATAGTCGTTAGTGAATAGTGGATAGTCGTTAGTTTCAAATATAAGTTTTCAGTTTACGGTTATCAGTTTACAGCGAAAAACTTAAAGCTACCTGTCTGCGTGCGTACACGCACAGGCAGGAAAACGCAAAACCATAATTCAAAACTCAAAACTTTTTCTCTTGTATTGTGTATTGCTTGTCACGGATAGGTTTTCCTTTTTTTCATTCTGGCTCCTGAATTCTATTTTATCTGCGAGACACTATTCGCGAGATATGTAATTGGAGAATCGGTAAATTGGCGAATTGGTCAATTTGTTAATATACAATATGTTTTTTCCAATTTATATCATCCCTCAGAGGAAAGTCTTTACGATAATGTGCTCCTCGGCTTTCTTCTCTCTGTAAAGCTGATAAGGTAACTAAATTAGCTAAACTAATAAGATTTGCTAATTCAAATTCTTCAGCAGTTTTTAATTCCAATTCCAATAAATATTTCCACTGGTTAATTTTTTGTTGTGCTTTGGTTAAATTTGAAGCGGTTCTAATAATTCCCACTTTATCCCACATAAGTTTCTGTAATTCTTTTTTTACTTTTTCTGGGTTGATTTTTTTGTATTTTTTTCGTGAAATATTATAAGAAATGTTTATTTCTTCACCTCTTTTTATAGAAAAAGGCAATCTACTTTCTTTAATTTTTTGAGCGATCCTATTACCAAAGACTAATCCTTCCAAAAGAGAATTACTGGCTAATCGATTTGCACCATGTACTCCCGTAGAAGCACACTCTCCACAGGCATAAAGATTAGCTAAATTAGTTTGTCCCCAGGTATCGGTTTTTATGCCTCCCATAGTATAATGAGCTGCTGGAGCTACTGGAATAAATTCTTTTTCAGGATTGATACCCAGCGAAAAACAGTTCTTATAAATAGTAGGGAAGCGTTTGGAAAATTTATCTTTTATCTTAGTAGCATCCAAAAAGACATAATTACTTTTAGTCTTTTTCATCTGGTCAGTAATTGCTCGGGTAACTATATCCCTGGGAGCTAATTCTGCCAGAGGGTGATAGGAGTGCATAAAGAGTTCACCTTTGATATTTTTTAATACCGCTCCTTCACCACGAACCGCTTCAGAAATTAGAAATTTAGGACTTCCCTGGTGATAGAGAGCAGTAGGATGAAACTGGATAAATTCTAAATCTGTAACTTTTGCTCCTCCTCTATAAGTTATAGCAATTCCATCTCCTGTGGCAACATCAGGATTGGTAGTATTATTAAAAAGTTGTCCTGCTCCACCACTGGCTAAAATGGTTGATTTTGCTAAATAGGCAATAATCTCTTTAGTATTGGTATCCAAAGTTAATAAACCATAGCAGATGTGATGATCAACTAATATATCTAACACTAAAATATTTTCTTTAATCTTTATTCCATTTTCTTTAATTACTTTTTTAGAGAGGGATCTTTCTATTTCAGCACCGGTGGCATCGCCCTGGGCGTGTAAGATTCGGGGTCTTTGATGAGCTGCCTCTAAAGTAGTATCGTATTTGCCCTTGATTTTATCAAATTTAGTACCCCATTCTATTAGTTCCTCCACACATTTTGGACCTTCAGTCACTAATACTTTTACGGCTTTTAAGTCACAAAAATTCGCTCCGGCTTTTAGAGTGTCTTCCAGATGTAAACGAGGGGAATCTTCGTCACCTAAAGCTACAGCTATACCTCCTTGAGCATATTCCGTATTGCTTTCTTTTATTTTGCTTTTAGTTAAAAGGATGATTTCTCCTTGAGGGGAAAGTTTAAGGGAAGTATATAGACCAGCGATTCCAGTACCTACTATTAAAAAATCAGTATAAATTTTTTTAAGTTTGCCAAGATCAAAATTAATTAAATAATGTGGTAACATTTATTCTAATCCTTTCCAAAAGTTTAGATAGTTTCTAACATTCTACTTAGTGCTTTTAGAGATTTTTTTCTTATATCCTCTGGCACTGTAATTTGGGGTTCTAAAATTTGCAGGGAGCGGAGAACTTTTTCCAAATCGATAAGTTTCATGTCTCTACAGATCATCTTTTCAGAAGCAGGGAAAAATTCTTTATCTGGATTACTCTTTTTTAAGGGATGAAATATTCCTGTCTCTGTACCAATGATATATTTTTTTGCTGAATTATTACTGACAAAATTAATAATCCCCTTGGTACTACCAATATAATCAGCCAGATTGCAGACTTCAGGGCGACATTCGGGATGGACCAATAGTAAAGCTTGGGGATGAAGTTTTTTAGCCTTGATTACATCTTCTTTAGTTAAGAGATTATGGATAGGGCAAAAACCTGGCCAGGGAATAATCTTTCTTTTTGTTCTTTGAGCAATAAAATTAGCTAAATTTTTATCAGGAATAAATAGAATATCCTTTTTACCTGTCTGCGTGCGGTCACGCACAGGCAGGTTTGAAATTGCCTGAACCACTTGAACCGCATTGGCAGATGTACAGCAGTAATCGCTTAAAGCTTTTACAGCAGCAAAGGAATTTACATAAGAAATTATTACTGCTTTAGGTGATTCTTTTAATTTTTCTTTTACTTTTTCTGGAGGAGCCATATCAGCTAAGGGGCATCCAGCCTTAATTTCTGGAAGGAGGATAATTTTTTCTGGAGAAAGAATAGCCGCTGTTTCTGCCATAAAGTAAACTCCACAAAATACTATAACTTCTGCATCAGTCTGGGCAGCTTGCTGACTGAGGAAGAGGGAATCACCTATGAAATCAGCAATATCTTGAATTTCAGCTGGTTGATAAACATGGGCTAAGATTACCGCTTTTCTCTTTTTCTTCCAAGCTAATATTTCTTCAACCAAATTCTTTTTGGAAAATTTATTAGTGGTAGAATCCATTTTTTTTTACTCTCCATTAAATACAATATAGATTTTTAATAAATTATTTTATGATTTTTTATTTTAATATATTTATGGTTATTTCCCCATCATTTTGTTTACTTTTTGGGTTACAATCATTTATATTATAGCATAAAAAAATTTTAGATATAAAATCTTTCTTATTCTATTATATTTTATGAAAAAGTAAAGAGGGTTAAAGTTTTTTGTAAAAAATTATTTAGATATAAATAGAGTAGTAGTTAGTGTAAACTTTAGTAAGGTGACATTTTTGAGGGGTAAAATACTTATTTTTAAAAATTTTGTGTTTAGTGGAAATGTATCTTTCCCCTTCCATTCAAAAACCAGAAACTTTTTCTTTTAAAAAGAAGGATTTTTAAAACCTATTGTCGTATTAACATAAAGGTGTAGAAAAATTGAAAAAGACTAATTCTTTTGACCGCTAGTGGCGATTCAATACTGTACCATACTTATGGGGCAAAGATTGAGAGATAGAGAATGTGAGTTTGCTCTTAATTCTAAGTATGGTACAATCAAATCAAAGAAACCTTTGCTGAGTGTAGGACGGTGTTGCCATTGGGTAGCTGAGCATTATCCATTTGAACATATTAAAGGGTGTCCGGTAAAGGCAGAGGCCATCTATGCAAGTTCTTGAATAAAATATGATTATAAAATCCTTGCTGGTATATTATCTATTTTCGATTGGCTTTTTCCCAGACATCTAACTGTGAAAATACCTGGTCTTATAGGAGATGATTAGTTTTATTAAAATAGATTTCGAAAGATTGAAATTTCATTTGCCAGACAGAACTCTGTAGAACTTTTCTGTTGCGAGCAACCTAGGGGAAAATAAAAGGTTAAAGGAAGGATAAAATTTCAATAAAAGGAGGTAACCATGCCTGAATTTGGAAATCCGTTTTCTGGTCTTAAGAAAGACCGTAAGCTCACGAATGAAGAGTTAATTCGTGCAATAAGGTTTATGATTGCAGCAGAATATGAAGCCATTCAGCTTTATATGCAACTTGCCGAATCAACTGATAATCAATTAGCACAAGATGTGTTGAAGGACATCGCAGATGAAGAGCGTGTTCATGCCGGAGAATTTATTAGACTTTTGAAAGAACTTGCACCAGATGAAGAAAAATTCTACAGAGAAGGCGCTAAAGAGGTAGAAGAAGAAATTAACAAAAAAAGTAAAGGAAATTAAAAATGAAACGCGTATTTAATTGGCAGGTTTTATTAGGTCTGTCCCTAATAGCTCTATCCACATTGGTTTATTTTATTCACTATCTTATTTTTAGAGACGCACATCATATTTTCTTATATCTTATTGGAGATATCGCTTTTGTTTTCCTTGAAGTTTTGTTAGTGACTTTAGTTTTGCACCAGTTACTGCAATATAAAGAAAAGAAAAGAAAGTTATGTTGAACAAATTAAATATGGTAATAGGAGCGTTTTTTAGTGAGGTTGGAGGAGAATTGCTCAAGATTTTTTCTGATTTTGATACAAAGTCTTTTGAAATTACTCAGAAACTGGTTATAATAAATGAGTCTTTTGAAAAAGATTTTTTGAAAATTTGTAAAAATGTCAAAAATTACAACTACAACATTGACAGCAAGAGAGGTGATTTAGAGAATATTAAAAATTTCTTGAAGGAGAAGAGACAGTTTTTGCTGAATCTTTTGGAAAACCCCAACCTATTAGAACATGAGTCATTCACAAATTTACTTTGGGCAGTATTTCATTTAACAGAGGAGCTTATTCACAGAAGAAGCCTGAACGGATTACCAGAAACTGATTATCAACACCTTGCAGGAGATATAAAGAGGGCATATCCTCTTTTAATTGTAGAGTGGTTGTACTATATGAAGCATTTAAAAGCTAATTATCCATATCTTTTTTCTCTTGCAGTTAGAACAAATCCTTTTGATATAGATGCATCGGTAGAGGTTAGATAAATAGTTGCGTATGCTAAGCAAAGCAAGCCTACCGTAGAGAAAGCAGGGGAAGCAATCTCAATACATCTTTCTGTCATTACACGGAATGAAGGCATGATACAATTATTATCGAATAATATAAAAAGAGATAGTTGTTAATGCTCAATAATTCGCTAACTTTTTCTTACTTTTCATAAAGGGTGGAAATGGTAAAGTAAAATACACCCCAAAGTGATTTAACCATAAATCTCTTTGGTTTTTACTAAAGTGTTTTTATTGCTTAAAGTTTTTTATAAAAAAAGAAGGATTTTGTAAATCTTTTGTCGTATTAATATTAAGATATAGAAAAATTAGAAAAAACTAATTCTTTTAGCCGCTGGCGGAGATTCGATAAGGTAAATATATATTCTTAAAATGTGACAAAGAACTATCCCCTTGACAAACAATATTTAGAGGAGATTGATAAATGAAAAGCAATATTTTTATCACCGAAGAAGGTACTTCGTATTAGCCAAATAGTATCTCGCTTGAACCAGACATAGATAATTGTCAAGTTATTGCTTTTGCTAAAGGAAAAGATGAAGATGAGGCATTTATAAACTTAAAAAAAGAGAAGGATTATTTATTCGATACAAATTTTGATGAAATAATTTGTATCGAAGTTAAAAATGAGGATTATTATCATAATGCCAAATATTTTCATTTGGGTGAATACAAATGAAACAATACGAAGCAGTAATAAAAGTAATGGAAGAAAAAGGTGGCTATGCTACTCTTGGAGAATTATATCAAGAAGCATTAAAGGTCCTTGGTATTGAATGGAAAACTAAAACGCCTTTTGCAAGCATTCGTCGTATTGTTCAGGATAATAGATTTTTCTTTAAGATTAGACCTGGGCTCTGGGCATTGAAAGAATTTAGAGATAAATTACCTATTGAGATTTTACCAACTAGTGAAGTCTCAGAATCAAAAAAATTAGAATTTAATCATTCTTATTATCAAGGATTACTATTAGAAATAGGTAATTTAAAAAAATTTCAAACTTCATTACCTCCACAGGATAAACAAAAAAAATATTTAGGAAAAACCCTTAAAGATATTTCTACTATAAAAGATTTTTATAATTTTACTTACAAACATCTTGTAGAAAAAGCGAAGAGAATAGATGTAGTATGGTTTAACGAAAGAAAAATGCCAGATTCATTTTTTGAAATTGAACATACAACAGATATGGTACATTCACTAGTAAAATTTGTGGAGTTACAAGATTTTTATTCAAAATTTTATATCGTAGCTAATAAGTTGTATGAAAATCAATTTAATGCAAAATTATCATATAATGCTTTTTCGGTTTTGCGTAATCGAGTTCATTTTATAACTTATGAGGTAGTTTCAAATTGGCACAGTAAAACTTATGAATTAGTAACTTTAGAAGATAAACTAACCATAGGGTAGACCGAGAATTTTCTCATGCAGGTATTCCCCCTGATAATCATTCTTTAGCGTAGCCATCGAATAATCGGTGGGGTTTTGAATATTTTTTCTTCCCATCTATACTTTCTTAAATTTTTAACCTTGAAACATTTTTTACAAAAAAGAAGGATATTTTAAATCTTTTGTCGTATTAGTATTAAAATGTAGAAAAATTAAAAAAGAATAATTCTTTTGACCGCTGGTGGCGATCCAATAAGGTAAATATATATTCTTGAACTGTGCCAAACAACCGTCCCCTGACACATTATTATCTCAGAAGATATTCCTATTTTGAATCGTCCCAGATCGATGGGAAGAGATTTTTATGATGTAATTTTTCTTTTTTCTAAAACAAATCCAAGTTATCATTTTTTAGGAGAGAAGATGAAATTGAAAGAAGAAACCGATATAGAAGAGATTAAAAAAGCTGCTGTTAAAGTATGAGAAAATAAATTTTAAAAAATTAGTTGAAGAAGTAAAACCTTTTTTGTTTTACTCAGATGATGCTGAAAAAATAATGTTATTTCCTGATTTCATTAAAGCAAAAATGAAGTGAAATAAAAGGGTTTGGGTTTCAACATTTATTTTAATTCTTCTTTGCTAATACCTGCTTGTTTTAAAATTTCCATTAAAGTGCCTTTTGGCAAATCTTTCTTATGGTAAGGGATAATAACTCTTCTTTTACTTTCAGAATGGTAATATATTCGATGGCTCCCCTTGGTCCTATCTAATACAAAACCATTACTTTCCAGGATCTTTATCACTTTCTGGGAGGTTAGAGGCGGTAGTTTAGGCACTTATTCCCACCGTAAGAGTATATTCTAAAGTGCCTTCATCATTAGGGATTTCGTCGTGATGAGATTTTAAACTTTCTAAATATAATTCGATAGCCTCCTTTACCCTTTCTGTTGCTTCTTCTATAGATTCGCCATAGGTAACACACCCGGGGAGAGAAGGGACAGTTACTGTATATCCACCTTCCGGTTCTTTCCTGAGTAAAATTCTATAACTTAACATTTGTGAAATAGACATTTCAAACCTCCAAATTTCTTCAGGTTTTTTTGGTTCACGTAGGTTTCTGCTCTGATTATAATTAAAGTTAAGGAGATTGTCAAAATTACGAATAACGTGCCCAATGAAACTTCATACTATAAATTTTTTAGCAAATAAAAAGCTCGCTTTGCCGATAACAAAGTGAGCTTGTAAAGGAGATATAATTATGAAAAATGTTAGGGGGACGGTTATGATAGCTCAGTAACTCGGTAACTTTAAATAACTTTTCATAAAGGGAGGAAATGGAAAATTAAAATACACCCTGAAATGATTTAATCATAAATCTCTTTGGTTTTTACTAAAGAGTTTTTATTGCTTAAAGTTTTTTATAAAAAAAGAATGTCATTTCCACTTCTCTAAATGTCATTCCCACGAAACCTGTCCTCGACCTGATCGGGGAGTGGGAATCCATCCCTTTCTTTTCTGTCTAAAAACCAAAAACTTTTCTTTTAAAAAGAAGGGTTTTTTAAATCTTTTGTCGTATTAATATTAAGATGTAGAAAAATTGAAAAAGAATAATTCTTTTGACCGTTGGTGGCGATTCGATAAAGTAAATATATATTCTTGAAGTGTGAAAAGAACTGTCCCCTGATACATATATTACATTTCAAATCTCTGAACTAAATTCTGTTCGATCCATTTCAAGCTTTCTTCCATGAATAATCTGTCCTTTTCCTCTTTTTCTTTCTTTTTAAGAGCTAATTTATTTAGTTTTACTATTTTACTTTCCGATTCTATTTCTTCTGTTTCCATTATTTTTTCTTCCCCATCATTTTCTTCTCTATATGATTCAGGATCAAGATAATTGGCTTGTAAGGCAGTAATTAGCCAGCCGGCAGGATTTATTACATTCCTCTTTATCCGGAGAAGGTCTAATTTTTCCTCAATATCCTCCAAGGAATAATTTAAGATTGTTTTATAAATTGATTTTTTATCCATATTTAATTTTTCCAATTCTTCTTTTATCCTTTCTGTCTTCAGAGATTTTTTATTATCAGAAACTACTTTATTGGGATTATCCTGATTGGAATAAGGAAATTCTTCTGATATTCCAGAGATAATCTCTTCGTTTTCTTCCGGAAGTTTTTCTTTCGGGGGATAAAGAATATTTTCTTTATCTAAAAGGACTATTTGATAAAGATTATGGTCATATCCTCCGGAGGGAGATATTTGTTTTACTATTTTTTTGATTAGAGCATATTCTAATAGAGTATTGCGGTATTTAATTAAGGTCTTGGTGGTAGTGCCCATTCTTTTATTTAGAGTGTGAATGGAAGGCCAGGCAATGTCTTTTCCTTTATGACAGTAACTTAAGAGCTGAAGATAGAGCATGGCTGGACCAAGACCGATGGTACTTACCCAATGAGCCAAGAAGTAGTCCTGGATAGTTGTGTAAGTATTAGTTTTGTTAACTGGTATTTTTGTTTCCATAGTTTTTACCTTTCTTTAAATAGTTTTCGGGGAGAGAGGATAAGAAGAGAAATATTTACTCCCCTACTTAGTAAGAGCAAAAAAGGAGCAAAAAAGAAACCTGTGAATGAAAAAAGTGAAATATATTTTTCCTTCTACTTAGTAAGAGCAAAAACGAGGTGAAAATACAACCCTCTGATAAAAAATATTTTGAAAAATTTTAGAAGCAGCAACAGCAGCAGGGGAAAAATTACACCCAAATGTTGTTGCTGTTCTATTTGTTACTGTTCTTTCTTGTTGCTGTTAGTGTGGAAAAATTCCACTAGGGGGTGTGGAGAATTTCCACTAGGGTAGTGGAAATTTTCCAGTAGAGGGTAGGAGAATATTTACCTCATCATACGGAGATTGATAAAGAATTAGAGGAAAATAATTTTATTTTAAAAAGAAGGATTTTTTATATCTTTTGTCGTATTAGTATTAAGATGTAGAAAAATTAGAAAAGACTAATTATTTTGATCGCTGGTGGCGATTAAATAAGGCAAATATATATTTTAGAAGTAGGTCTTTCAAATATATTGACCAGACCCCAAGAAATTATTGACCCGAGAATTTGTTTAAAAATCCTGTTAAAAAGGATATAAACTTTGTTAAAACAATTATTAGAACAATACCTTAAGAATCTTATCAATACCTTTCAACGCGGTGATGCCCGTGAAGAAAGCTATTATGCTAACCTGGATGAATTAATCAAAAAAACAGCCGTTTTTCTGAAAGTAAAAAATATCGATATTACCATACTTCCCAAAAAAACGGAAGCCGGGAATCCTGATTTTCGCATTTGGGATGGGAAAAACCATATTACCGGTTATATTGAAGCTAAAGATCCTTCTACTGCTAATTTGGATTACATTGAAGGAACTGAACAGTTGAAACGTTATTGTTCTACTTTCCCCAATGTTATCCTTACTAATTTTTATGAATTTCGACTATATCGGGAAGGTCAGCGGATCGCTCAAGTAATGATTGGAAGGTCTTTCATTGCCAAACAATTACATACCCCGCCACCGGTCGAAAATTGTGATCAGTTTAAAGATTTATTCGAGACTTTCTTTTCCTTTTCTCTTCCCAAAGTGAAATCAGCCCGTTCTTTGGCTATTGAATTGGCCAAACGTACCCGTTTTTTATGTGATGAAGTAATTGCTGTGGAAATAGAAGAAGATGGGACCAAGCGATGTCTTCCGGTTTATTTCTCTGGAAGAGCCGCCCAAGTCCCTGCAAATTATCGTTGAAGATATTGCCGAACTATTACATGTCACCGATGTTAAAAAGATACTGCATGAATATTACAGTGCCGGCAAAGGTAAAGATCCGATTATCCACTTTTACGAAACATTTTTATCTACCTACGATCCCGAAATCAGAGAACGGCGTGGTGTCTACTATACACCGGAAGCGGTAGTGGGTTATATCGTCCGTTCCATTCATTCTATTCTAAAAACCCATTTCGGTTTATCCGATGGCCTGGCCAGTTACGAAGTTAAACTACTTGATCCGGCAGGTGGGACGCTGACTTTCCCTGCAGCAGCAATTCACCTGGCAGCAAAAGAATATATCACAAAATACGGTGAAGGTGGTTTACATCACTGGATCAAAAACCACATTCTGCAAGACTTTTATGCCTTTGAATTGATGATGGCCCCTTATGCGATTGGCCATTTAAAAATAGGGTTTATTCTGGATGAACTTAGTTATAATCTTGCCGATGATGAACGTTTTAAACTTTATTTGACCAATACACTGGAGATGGAAGAGATTAAACAAATTTCCATTCCCGGGGTGAGTTCATTAAGCGAAGAAAGCCACCTGGCCGGCGAAGTGAAAAAAGAACAGCCGATTCTGGTGATCCTCGGTAATCCACCCTACAGCGGGATTTCTTCCAATGTGAACGAGTGGACGGAAAAATTATTAAAGGAAGATATCGATGGCTGCCAGAGTTATTACAAAGTAGACGGCGAGCCGCTAGGAGAGAAAAATCCCAAATGGCTTCAAGATGATTATGTTAAATTTTTACGGTTTGCCCAATGGAAGATTCAGAAGTCCGGTTTCGGTATTGTGGGCATGATCACCAATCATGGCTATCTGGATAATCCCACCTTTCGCGGGATGCGCCAGAGTTTAATGAAAACTTTTGATGAGATTTATATTCTCGATTTGCACGGCAATAGTTTAAAAAGAGAAACCACACCTGATGGCGGTAAAGACGAAAATGTCTTTGATATTAGGCAGGGTGTTGCCATTGCTTTATTTATAAAAAATAAAAAACAAAAAGAATCATTTGTCTATCATGCCGATTTATATGGTCTGCGACAGGAAAAATATGATTGGCTGGATAAAAATGAATTCTTAAAAGAAAACTATTTACCAGTAAAACCTCAAGCCCCTTATTATTTCCTTGGAAAGCATGATACGGAAACAATTAAAAAATATCTTGATTGGAAAAAAGTAAATGAAATTTTTCCGATAAACAGTGTCGGTATTGTAACTTCAAGAGATAAGTTTGTTATCGATTTTAAGAAAAATGAACTTAGAAACAGGATACTTCAATTTAAAAATCTTTCCCAACCTGATGATATAATTGCACAAGCATATAACTTAAAAGATAAGTCAAACTGGAAAATTCAATATTCCCGAAAAATAGTAAAAGATTTAGATAATTATGAAAATTATATCAAAGAAATTTTATACCGTCCCTTTGATAATAGATATATATTTTATCACCAATCATTGATTGAAAGAATGCGTCTTGATATTATGCGGCATATGCTGGAAGAAAATATTGGGCTTACCATCGGTAGGGCGGGTCAGGTTGTAGGCTCAGAACATTTGTGGAATTTGGTTTTCATTTCCAATAATATAATTGATCTTAATTTGTATTATCGTGGGGGAGAATTGCTCTTCCCTTTATATTTATATCCAGACAAAAATAAAAAAGACCTTTTTAATCAGCATCAAATCGAAAAACAACCCAATATCCCACAAGCCTTTTTTGACACATTATCAGCAGTTTACGGAAAAAAACCAACGCCGGAAGATATTCTTTATTACATCTACGGCGTATTTTACAGCAATATCTACCGCGAAACCTACGCAGAGTTTCTTAAAATTGATTTTCCGCGTGTACCGTTTACATCGGATTATGATCTATTCATAGAAATGGGAAAATTGGGCAAAGAATTAGCTGCTCTGCATTTACTCAAAAGCTCGGAGCTTGATTCGCCCATTGCTAAGTATCAGGGGTCTGGAAATAATGACCGTATTGAAAAAGTAATCTACAAAGAAGATGAGGAGCGCATCTATATCAATAAAGAAAAATATTTTGAAGGTGTTACACCGGAGGTCTGGAATTATTATATTGGCGGTTATCAGATTTTACGCAAATACCTGAAAGACAGAAAAGACAAAATGATGGAAGACGCACCACGATATTGTCGTATTGCTACAGCATTGTATAAAACTATTGAAATTCAAAAACGAATCGATCATATTTACCCTGAAATAGAAAAAAATCTTGTTAGATTTTAAAAGATAAAGAAATTCAGGGGCAAATCTTTTCCGCTGATAATTTAAAGGAATTGGGGTCTCTCCACAACTTCACATTTTCTGTTTTCGTTTTACATCCAGTTATTTTCCTTAGAAACATTTTTGAAAATTATAGAGGATATTTAAAAATGAAAAAATTGATTACGGAAATAATTAATAAGATTAGCAAAGATACATACTTTGATATGAGTTTAGAAAAAGGTATTTTTTTAATTATTGAATCAGTGGTGATTACAGCTGTATTTGGTATTGGTATTTTTCTTTTTTTAGGCATAATTAGTTTAATAATATCTTTTATTTTGGCATTAGCTGGAATTGTAAATATTATAGATGAAATGCTCCAAATTTCTTCTATAATATCAATTGTTGGTGGATTAGTATGTTGTGTGTTACATGGGGCAACAAAGGGTGTAAGAGCTTTTAAAGAATACTTTAAAAAACCTTTTTATAAAATCCAAGATAGAATTCAGGAAAACGAAGAAATGTTGAGAGCCTTATCTGATGATATAAAAGATCATATTCTTGAAGAAGAGAAAGAACACGCAAAAATATTGAGAGACTTACCTGATGATAGAAAGTATGATGATGATGTATACGAAGAGCATGACAAAATCGAATACTTAAAGCACGTCAAAAATGAAATAGTGTCTATTTATAAGTATTTTAAAGGGGTAGAAAATATCACTCGCAAGATATCAGATATACTAGAATAAATTGAGAAATAAAAAGAATAAGAAAATGAATGGTAAAAAGATGTAGCCTTCGATAATTGTGTAACTTTTTCTTATTTTTCAGAGGAATTAGAACCAGGCTTCACAACTTCACAAAATGTAAAGCGAAAACAGAAAATGTGAACTTGTGAAGCCTTTCCCCAAAAATATTTCTAAATGTGGAGGTCAAAAATTTTATGCATCCAGAAGGTATAAATAATTTTAATAAACAGGCTGAAAGTTTAGTGGACTTAGTTAAGAGCCAACAAATACAAAAACATAGCAAGACAGATTCTCAAAAAGGATATTTTACATCCCATACCATAGCCGAAAAAGATATCATCGGTGAAATAAGCATAAATCTCACTAATGCATTTAGAGATGATCTAGGATACCTTTTCCAAGTTGAACAAAGGGATTATGGAATTACAGGTTCTGATTATGAAGAACTTAAAAAATGTGCAGAAAGAATACAGAAAGATAAAACTTTTAATACGACATCGAGTATAAATTTTGTAATTGATAACCTTAAAAAGTGGATTCGTAATAGATATGAAAACAAGGAAGAAAAAGATTTTATCTCTTTCCTTAAATCTAATTTAGATAGTTCTATAAAGAAATATCAAGTTTGGGTTCCTATTCCCTTTACTTCAATAGAAAATGATTTTTCTATAGGAAATGTTAAGATACGTACAATATCTAAAAGTATAATTGATTTATGGATTAGAATTGATTCTAATAAAATTGACATAGATACTTTACCAAAAATAGAAAAATTTAAAGCTAAAATACAGATGGAATATCAGGGATATGCTGCTGCTGTCTACGAATGTAAAGCGGAACCTATAAGAGCTCAAGAAATAGCCATCGATTATATTTCAGATGCACTCTCTATGTTGCGTTTATTTTCTCCCAGTAATTTTTCTACGAGATTAGTGAGTGGTATGTACGAATACGGTAAGAGCTTAATTGAAACTAAAAATTTATTTCTATTTGATTCTGTTAATTTAGGATTTTCCCAAACAAGTAAGTTATTAGATCATGGAATGTATTGGACCATACCATCATATATAATTTGTAATCCTGTAATGTCTGGATTTAACAAAATATTACTAATTAAAGGTAAAAATGAGTTTCAGAAGAAAGTATATGAAGCTTTAAAAATTTACTCGAAGCATACTTTAAGACGTAATCCTTTTGATAAGCTTCTATATATACTTATCGCCTTAGAAAGCATTCTATTACGAAATGAAACAGAACCAGTACAACAGAATTTAGCAGAGAGAATTGCATTTGCGATTGAAAAAACAAATAAGGAAAGAAAAAAAATTGTAAAAACAATAAAAAAAATTTATTCAATTAGGTCAAAATTTGTCCATCATGGTGATCAAATAATAGAGGAGAGCGAAGAATTAGATAAATTTTTAAATATAACTTGGCGTATGTTCGTATTATTAACGCAAAATATCAATAGTTTTAAAACAAAAGATGAATTTATCACCGCGTTAGAAGATCTTAAATACTCTTGACACCCATAAAAAAGGATTACAAACGAAGGCACTTAAAATATCTGCCGAGTTAAAAGTACATTTATAATTTACCATTTCCATTTTTAACCTACTTTACTCTTGAGATTAAATGTAAGTTTGATATCTCTAGAGCAGGGAAGGCTGTAGAAGAAATAGCTAAATAGATTTAAGATCGCCAAAATACTCTTCCATTGAGAAGATATTTTCTCAAATGAATTCCTATATTAATTAAATAAAATACTAAGAACAGTGTCGGAGGGGGCAGGTGTTCATGTTCAATAATTCAGTAACTTTTTCTAACTTTTCATAAAGCTCTGGTAAGTCCAGGTTTTCAATGTCTTCTCAAATGATGAGAATATGGTAGTAGACAACCCTTTATTACGCTTTATCATATTTTAAGAAATTACAGTATGTCAAACATGAAGATTCACTCCCTCTATATACTCTGCATAATCTAGAAATCTCATCGTATACCACGACCAAAAACACACAATTTCCATTGTACAACCTTATAAAGAAATAGTATAATTCTAATAATTTATTTAACGCCACTACGCAAATTAATTCAAGGGATAGGAAGAGTTGAAAATGAAAATATTAGCAGTGGATTTCGATGGAGTCATTAGCGACAGTGCCTTAAAATCTTTATTTGTAAGTCATAATGCCTATTGTCAATATTTTGGTTTGAAAGTAAAGAAAAATTTTGGCGGGAAATTGTTTACTTTTGAGAATTGGGAAGAGATTAAAAAACAATATAAAAAAGAAATGGATGATTACCGCCGCTTAAGGTCTTATATCGAATTATCGGGTGATTTTTTCGTTA
>PFIP01000105.1 GCA_002782675.1 Candidatus Infernicultor aquiphilus | reverse complement strand
ACCTTGAAACGTCGGGCTTCCTGAATATAGCGATCGGAAGAATAGTAGCCCATACCATAGGTGAGCATAGAAGCCAGATAAAAAGCGGGGTAGTGTATTTTAAGATAGCAGGCTACAAAAGAAATTAGGGCATAAGAAGTACTATGTGCTTTATTAAAACCGTAGTGAGCAAATTTGGAAATTAGATTAAAGATCTTTTCGGTCTCCTCTTCGGTGTTTCCCTGATTTAGGGCCTTTTTAAAGAAGTTATCTCTCTGTTTTTCCATTTCTACTGGCGAACGGGAACTGATGGCTCGACGAAATAGATCAGCTTCTCCTAAACTGAGCTGAGCAAAAGTAGAAACTACCTGTATTACCTGTTCCTGATAGAGGATAACTCCATAAGTGTCCTTTAAAATGGGTTCCAGTTTGGGGTGTAGATAGTCTATCTCTTCTTCTCCCCGTTTCCTTTTAAGATAGTGTTCGGTCATTCCACTGTCTAAAGGACCTGGCCGGTATAAAGATAAAGCAGCGATTAAATCATTTAAATGGGAAGGAGAAAGTCTTCTTAAAAGAGAAGACATCCCTGAGCTTTCTAATTGGAAGACTCCCAGAGTTTTGCCTTTCTGCAGGGCAGAAAAAGTGGCTTTATCATCAAGGGGAATCTTATTAAGGTTGATATTTATATTTTTTTCCTTTAACCCTTCTAAGGTCTTTTTAATTACGGTAAGGCTGCGGGAGCCCAGGAGGTCTATTTTTAATAGGCCTAAATCTTTAATCGATTCTTTTTCATATTGACTAACTATTTCCCCTTGATTAGTTACTTCCAGAGGAACTACTTCGGAAAGCGATTGATCTGAAATGATCATTGAAGAAGCGTGCACAGAAAGATGCCGGGGTTTTCCTTCTATGATTTGAGCAAAAGAAAATAAGGATTTAAGAGGCTCCTGTTGATAGGGGAGATTTTTTAGTTCAGGCAAATGTTGAAGAGAAGCCTTAATTACTCCAGGGGTGGAGAATATAGGCATAAGTTGGGCAATTTTGTTTATTTCCTGAGGGAGGAATCCCAGTGCTCTGCCGGTATCGCGAATGGCGGAACGGGCGGCATAAGTAGAGATGGTGCTGACGTGGGTTACTCGATTACTTCCAAATTTTTTAAAGATATAAGAGATTACTTGCTCTCTTCCCAATTGACCAAAATCTATATCTATGTCTGGGAGATCTATTCTTTCCGGGTTGAGAAATCTTTCAAAAAAGAGTTGATATTTTAAGGGATCTACCTCAGTGATATTCAGAAGATAGGAGACTAAACTTCCGGCTGAAGAACCTTTCCCTGGTCCCACCGGAATATTGTTTTGTTTAGCAAAGCAGACTATATCCCAGACGATCAGGAAATATCCGGCAAAACCCATCTGATTAATTATTTTTAATTCATAGGTTAAGCGATTTTTAACTTTTAGAGAGGGAGTGGGATAATATTTTTTAAGACCTTCCAGGCAAAGTTTTTTTAAATAATTTGGGGCGGAATAAGAAAGAGGTAAGGGATAAGTAGGGAGATGAATTTGCCCTAAATTAAGTTCTAAGTTGCATTTAGCAGCGATTTCCATTGAATTCTGAAGAGCTTGAGGGGCCTGAAAAAATAGTTTCTCCATCTCGGAAGGAGATTTAAAATAATATTCATCAGTTTCAAGTTTTTGATGATAGAACCTCTCTTTTGTTCCTAAATTGGCAATTTTATTTAATAGACCTTGAGAGGAGGCTTGATTTTTTTCCAGGTAATGGACATTATTAGTGGCTACTACCGGAATCCCTAATTTTTGTCCTATTTTTATTAATTTAGAATTAACTTCTTTCTCTTGGCTAAGGCCATGAAAAGATAATTCTAAGTAAAAATTTTCTTGACCAAATACTTGCTGATACCAGTAAGCATTTTTTTCGGCTTGGTCAGTCTTCTTTTGGGCCAGGAGAAAAGGTATCTCTCCCTTTTTACAGCCGCTTAAGGCAATAATTCCCTCACTATATTTAGCTAAACTATTTTTTTCTATCGCCGGAATAGGACCGGGGTTGGAAAGATAGGCTTCGGTAATCATCTGACAGAGATTACTATAACCTTTTTTGTCTTTAACCAAAAGAATAAGATGCCAGCATTGATTGGATTTTTGATTATTTTTTACTCTTATTTCGCAGCCGAGGATAGGTTTTACCCCGGCTTTTTTGGCTTTTTTATAAAATTGAATGGCCCCATAAAGTCCATCATGATCAGTTAAAGCCATTGCTTTCATATTAAACTTGATGGCCTTTTTAATTAAATTATCCAGATTGCAAAGACCATCTTGCATGCTATATTGGGAATGTAGATGTAGATGTACCATATCCATTTTAAAACACCTTTCTAATAATTGACCAATTAACCGATTCTCCAATTCACCGATTGAACAATTCTCCGATTAGAATAGTCGTTAGTGAATAGTTATTGCGAGCTCTGATTTGATGTAGGGGGCGGATTTATCCGCCCCGTATTGTTTGGTTAATTTCTTTGACGGGTTCGATGAATCGAACCCCTACACTTGCATAGACAGGCGAGACGCCTGTCCTACGTTAATAAAATAAATTATTATTGTAATAGAGGGCGTATTGCAATACGCCCCTACCTACAACTAAAAACTTACATTTTGCAATTTGTACCTTACATCTGTTTCTTCACGCGATACTCGATACAAATTAATTTTGCAACTCGTAACCTGCAACCTGTATTTAAAACGAATGTTTGTATTAAAAGATAAAAAAATATAAGTGCTTTTTCTTTAACCTTCTTTCTCTCTCTCTTTAATTTCCCCAGCCTTTATTTCTTCTCGGAGAAGTTTAATTAACATCAAGGCATTTTTAACTGCTTTACCTTTATAATGATTATTCATGAAGATATATTGGTCGGTAGTTTTTGCGGCAATCTTTTTTATTTTAGGAATCCATTCTTTTAATTCTTCTTCAGTATAAAGATAATCGTATCTTTGGTAAGCTTTTTCATGTTCCCACCAATTGGCCTTGTTCCGACCGTGAAATCTAACATAACCTAAGTTAGAAGTAGCTTCAGCTAGAGGAGGAATTAAACCTTTAATTTGGGGCTGATCTACACAGCAAAAACCTATATTGTTGTTTTTTAAAATTCTGAATATTTCATTATTTATCCAGTAAGAATTTCTAAATTCTACTACCAGAGCTACATCTTCCATTCTTTCTTTGAAGCGGAGAAGATAATCCCGATTGGAGGTAGTATTATAAAAAGAATAAGGGAACTGAGCTAACACGCAGGCAAATTTACCTGCCTCAGACAAGGGTTTTATAGATTCTTTAAAATCTTTAAAGATAGTGGGATTTTCTTCTCGGCTATGAGTCATTCCTTGGTTAGCTTTTACTGCAAATTTAAACTCAGCAGGAACTTTTTGTTGTAAATAATAAAAAGATGCTGGATGAGGTATGCGGTAGTAAGTAGAATTAATTTCGGTAACCTTAAATTTTTGGGCATACAACTTAATCATTTCTTTTGGTTCGGTATTTTCGGGATAGAAGGTTCCTATCCAATCTTTATAACTAAAACCAGAAGTGCCGATATATAGCATCTTTACTATTTTTTCCCTCCCTTAAATCGTCTTAAAATTCCGATAACTTTACCCAAGATAATAGTGTCTTTTGTATTGATAGGTTGATAAAGAGGATTAGAAGGTTGTAGAATAACCTGATCGTCCTTTTTGTATAACCTTTTTATGGTAACTTCTTCCTGGTTTAAAAGAGCGATGACAATATCTCCATTGTCTGCATCTTGCTGAGGGTTAACCAGGACATAATCACCATCAAGGATATGATCGCCAATCATACTATCACCTTCAACTTTTACCATGAAGCTTCCTTCACTACCAGAAAGTTCTTCCGGAATAGGTATAAATTCAGTAATGTCTTTTGCTGCCCACAGGGGCTTTCCTGCAGCTACACTTCCTACTACGGGCACTTTCCTGGTTTGGGGTATAATTTGAATGGCCCGAGATTTTTCTTTTTCTCGGTGGATATAACCTTTCTTTTCTAAGATGGTAAGATATTTATGGGCGGTAGCAGAAGAAGTTACTCCTACGGCTTTGCAGATTTCCCGAACCGTGGGCGGATAACCTCTCTCTCTAATATTTTTTTGAATCAACTGAAGAGTCTTTTCATGATTTGGGGCAAGGGAATCTTTTCGAAACATGTTTAGCCTCCTTTAAAGAATTTAAATAATAAATCGCTATACCTATACTAGTATTAGCATAATTTATGGTCTGTTTATATTATAAAGTAAACGAATGTTTCTTGTCAAGTTTTTAGGACAATTTTTATCAATATTTCCAAGTTCTTAAATTATTAGATGGACAGAAATAGAAATTTCGGTTTATATCTAATTATATTAATTATAATAAAATGGTTGTCCCCCAAAAAGTAAACAAACTTGTCCTCGACCTGATCGGGGAATGGTAATGTAGGGGAATGTAGGGGTCGGATTTATCCGACCCGGTATTCCGGGCCTGTGCGTGCCTGCCTGTGCGAACCTGCACGCAGACAGGCATCGTGCCCCTAAATAGCAGTAAAATTTTAATTGGGTTTTAATAATTGCTTTAATAAAATAATATGATAAAATTAAAAAGAAATATTTTTTAGTAGAAAAATATAACTGGGAAAATGAAAAAACTAAAAAGGAAAAGGAGTAGATGACCGTGGAATTAATAGAAGCAATTAAAAAACGAAGGAGTATACGTAAATTTAAATCAGATAAAATTCCTAAAAAAGATATTTATGATATTATTCAAGCAGCTTCTCTTGCTCCTAGTGCTCATAATAAACAGATGTGGCGTTTTATAGCTATAAGTAACCAAAAGGTACTGAAAGGGATGGAAAAGGCAATTGTAAGCGAGATAGAAGAGTTGAGTAACTGGCCAGAATTAAAAGAAATAGGATTTAAAGTCAAAGGCCTGAAAGCTTATTCTACTTTTTTTGTAAAAGCGCCTCTAGTCTTTGCTATATTAGTAGAACCTTATCATTCTATGGTGGATGAAGTATTGAAATT
>PFIP01000076.1 GCA_002782675.1 Candidatus Infernicultor aquiphilus | reverse complement strand
GGGGATTTGAACCCCCACAAGCAATATGCTCACCAGCCCCTCAAGCTGGCGCGTCTACCTATTCCGCCATCCCGGCAAAATCTTAAATATAAAAGGTCTTTTTTTACATAATTCGCTTTAATTTTAAATTTTCTATCTTCCCTGGAATTCTTCCTCGCTTGGCAATTGGTTTTCCTTCAACTTCCTTTATATCCAGGGTCATATCAATAGGACTGGCATCACTTATATAACTACCTACTCCAAAAGCATCAACTTGCTCTTTACTTAGAAGATTTATTCTCTCTGGGGTGAGACCTCCTGAAACAAAGATCTTCACCTCAGAAAAACCAGCTTGATTAAGTCTTATTCTTACCTCTTTTACTAAATCTGGAGTCACTCCGCCTCTCTCACTTGGAGTATCTAACCTTACTCCCAATAAATCTCTTCCTAAAGCACCGGCTACCCTTATAGATTCTTCTGCTTCATCCTTAAAAGTATCAATAAGAATAATTCGGGGCACATCCTTAGGCATACAAATATTAAAAGCTTGAGCTGCTTTTATAGTATCTCCTGAAATGATTATTACAGTATGAGGAATAGTTCCCTGGGGTTTTTCCCCAGATAATTTTGCTCCCAATATGCAACTTGCTCCGTCTACTCCACCAATTATGGCAGCTCTTTCCATAACTGGAGCTACAGCGGGATGGATGTGTCGTGAACCAAAACAGAGGACTTTCTTATCGCTCGCAGCATCTTTACATTCACGGGCTGCAGTAGCCCAGGCTGAACTACTGGCTAAAATTCCTAAGATAACTGTTTCAAAAACGCCAAATTCACAATATGGACCCTCTATTCTCATTACGGTATCTTTAAACTGAAACCTCACGCCTTCTTCTAAAGCCCATAATTTTATCTTTTTGTCTTTTAAAAGATTATATACTTCTTCAGTTCCAGCAAATATACCTCCCCCTCGGGGGAAAATTTCTGCAGTTACTATAGTGTTCTCTAATCGAAGATATCTTAATATCTCTTGAGCTCTCACAAAATATATATCAGTAGTTAACCCTTTCTCTATTTCTTCATGAGTAGCCGAGAAAAATTTTCTGTCTTGCTTAATAGAATAATTTTCTATTTCTATAATTGAACTTATAGATTCCTTCATTCTTTAAAAGATATCCCTTTTATTTAATCAAACCAATCAGAAGAGAAGACAACATAAAAAGTACTGCTATAACAGTAGTTAGTTTCATTAAAAATGCTTCTCTACTTTTACCTTTCTTACCACCATAATCAGCAGTTGTACCTCCACCAAATACACCTGAGGCACTACTTGACTTTCTCACTTGAAGTATTACTACCAAAATTAAAGCAATACTTACAATAATCTGAATCACTATTAAACTTATGGGCATTTTTAGCTCCTCTCTTAAAAATTAAATTAAGATAGTTAGAGAAAAATTTCTCTAAAACTCTTAATTTATTTTATTTATTTCACCAATGATTTCAGTGTTATATTTTAACACAATTATATGTTAAGTTCAAGATATTAAATATAGTATCGAGTATAAAATACAGTAACAAGTAATATGTAATGAGTAATAAGATTAAATTTCTAAAATTATAGGAACAGGTATTTATTACACGTCACTTATCACATATTACACATTTTTGCTACCCCGCTACAGTTTACACTAACTTTATAATATTTCAGCTGCTTTTACTATTTGAGAGAAAGTTAAAGCATATAAACTTGCTCCCCCAACTAAAGCACCATCAATATCAGATTCATTCATAAGCTCCTCAATATTTTTAGGGTTTACACTCCCTCCGTATAATATTCTTATCTGCTCAGCTACTTTATTCCCATATTCGGAGGAAAATAGTTCCCTAATAAATTTATTTATTAAATTGGCCTCCTGTGAGTTTGCAGATTTACCTGTACCAATAGCCCAGATAGGCTCATAAGCAATAATTATTCTTCCTGCTAAGGTAGAATCAATTTCCAGAAACAAAGCTTTAACTTCCTGTTCTATTATACTCTTAGTTTTGCCACTTTCCCTTTCCTCAAAATTTTCACCTATACATACAATAGGTATGAGATTAAACGAAAAGGCAGCTTTGGTCTTCTTAACTACTTCTTCAGAAGTTTCTTTAAAATGTTCTCTTCTTTCAGAATGACCTAATATAACATATTCACAACCCACATCTTTAAGCATTAGAGGAGATATTTCTCCAGTAAAAGCCCCTTTAGTTTCCCAATACATATTCTGAGCCCCCAGATGTATACTTGTTCCATTAATTATCTCCTTAACTACCCAAAGAGAAGTAAAGGGTGAACAAACTACAATATCTACTCCTTTAATTTCACGAATAAAATCTTTTAGCTCTTTAACCAAAGCAATAGATTCTACTACTGTTTTATTCATTTTCCAATTCCCAGCAATGACCGGGATACGCATTCCTTTAACCTCCATTTATTTCCAAATATATTTAAGAAGATCTATTATTCGGCAAGAATAACCCCACTCATTATCATACCAGGCTATAATTTTAGCTAAGTTATCAGCAATAACCATGGTAGACAG
The DNA here is from genome assembly GCA_002782675.1 of Candidatus Infernicultor aquiphilus. GTDB lineage: Bacteria > Atribacterota > Phoenicimicrobiia > Phoenicimicrobiales > Phoenicimicrobiaceae > Infernicultor > Infernicultor aquiphilus. The sequence goes on along the minus strand of PFIP01000076.1, from coordinate 2,545 downwards.
GCCATCAACTATAGATGAATTACTATTACCATTGAAATCTTTTGAGACTAAAGGTTCTTCGGTATAATCCAAAATTCCTTTTAAATCTCCTTGAGAGACCTCTTTAAAAGCTTGGTTAATCTCCTCTACACTAACTTTCCTTTTTAATAATACTGCTAAATCTACCACTGAAACATTAGGAGTGGGGACTCTAAAGGCCATACCATTTAATTTTCCTTTTAATTCAGGAATCACCAAGCTTACTGCTTTTGTAGCTCCTGTTTTGGTAGGAATTATAGAAAGCGCAGCTGCCCTTGCTCTTCTTAAATCTTTATGAGGCGAATCCATCAACCTCTGATCCGCAGTGTAAGAATGAATAGTAGTCATAGTTCCTTTTTCAATTCCAAAAAAATCATTTAATACTTTAGCAACGGGAGCCAAACAATTAGTCGTGCAAGAGGCATTAGAAATTATATGATGTTTTTCAGGTAGATATTTATCTTCATTAACTCCCATTACAATAGTAATATCTTCGTTTTTTGCAGGGGCAGAAATGATTACTTTCTTCGCTCCAGCAGTTAGGTGTTTTGTGGCACCTTCTTTATCTATAAAAATTCCTGTTGATTCAATGACTATATCAACACCTAATTTTCTCCAGGGAAGATTACTGGGGTCTTTTTCCTTCAGTACTTTTAAGCTTCTTTCCTGAACAAAGATAGTATCACCTTCTGCTTTTACCCCAGGTAATATTCCATAAATAGAATCATACTTTAACAAGTGGGCAAGAGTTTCTGCATCGGTTATATCATTAACCGCAACAAAATCTATTTCTTTATCTTTCAATCCAGCCCTAAAGACATTCCTCCCAATTCTCCCAAATCCGTTAATTCCTACTTTTATGGTCATTTCTTTCTCCTTTTTTATTTGATAAATTACTAATTAGTTAGCTAGTTAGTTGATTACCTGGTTAGTTAGTTAATAAATAAATTAATATTAAACCAGTTAACCAGGTAACTAAACAACTAAACACAAAATCTTTTACGTAAATTAGAAGGAGATATTTCTAATATCTCTCTGTATTTAGTAACAGTTCGTCGGGAGATGTTTATCCCTTTTTTCTTACTTAACAAGTCTGTTAATTTTTGATCACTCCATGGTTTTAAATGATCTTCATTATCAATATACTCTTTTATTATACTTTTCACTTTATCCGTAGAAACAATTCCTCCACTTTTCATATCTACTCCCTTAGAAAAGAAAAAATTCATCTTAAGAAATCCACGGGGAGTTTGAATAATCTTATTACTAATCGCTCTGCATACAGTTGATTCGTGGATATTTAATCTATCTGCAACCTCTTTTAAAGTCAGAGGTTTGATATATAAAATACCTTCATCTAAAAAATCTTTTTGATAGTTGACTATAATTTCAGCAATTTGATAAACAGTCCTTTTTCTATGTTCTATTCCTTTGAGTAATGACCTGGCAGAGGACAATTTCCCTTCAATATATTTTATGGTATCTTTAATTTCGTGATCAGAAATATTCTTTCTCTTGGTCAACCTCTCTGCGACAATAGAAGAATTATTATTATTTACATCTAAAATTTTTTGGTATTGAGAATTTATCCTTATTTGTGGCAAGTAAGTATCATTCAGAAATACCCTATATTCATCTTCTCCTTTCTTCATTACTGTTAGATCGGGAATTATGTATTTAATTTCTTTCAAATCACCTATTTCTCTTCCTGGTTTAGGATCAAAAGTTCTTTTAATTATATCAGCTAAAGATTGAACCTCAAAAACTGATATCTTTAAATCTTTAGCAATTTTCTTATATGCTTTCCGAGCTAAATCGTTCAAATGTTTCTTTATTATCGTCTCTAGGTTTACATCATTGAGGCCTAGATATTTTGCCTGGATTAATAAACATTCTTCTAAGTTTCTTGCTCCTACTCCCGGTGGATCAAAACTCTGAATCAAAAACAATATCTTTTCTATTTTATCCCTTTTTATATTTAGATCACCAGAAATATCGTCTAAACTAAAAGTTAGATAACCATTATCATCAATATTCCCGATCAAATATTCTCCAATCTTATAGTCTGTATTATTATTTATCACCAGTCCTAATTGAGCTAACAAATATTCATGTAGTGATTCTTTATAATAGATAAAATTTTCATATGAATTTTCTTTTTCTAATCTTGATCCAGGTAAAGAATACGGTGGATAATTTTTTTCTTTAAGGTAACTTAACCAATCAAAAAAGTTATCTCCTTCTATGTTTCTTTCTGGTTCTTCAGTCCGACTATTAGAATTTTCCTCCTGGCTTATTTTTTCTACCATTGAACTTGCTTCTTGATTAATTTCTAACAAGGGATTTTCTACTAACTCTTTATCAATCAAAACTTTTAGTTCAACCAAATTTAGCTGTAATATATTAATCGATTGATATAATTGGGGAGTAAGAATTAATTTTTGTTTTTGTTTTAATGATAATTCATATTTCATCTTACCAACTCCACTGTTATCTACTCTATTATATTATATTATATTATATTATA
>PFIP01000092.1 GCA_002782675.1 Candidatus Infernicultor aquiphilus | reverse complement strand
TTCGATATAAGACCTTAAGCGGCGGTAATCATCCATTTCTTTTTTATATTGTTTTTTCATTTCTTCCCAATTCTCAAAAGTAAACAACTTTCCGCCGAAATTTTTCTTTACTTTCAAACCAAAATATTGACAATAGGCATTATGACCTGCAAATAAAGATTTTAAGGCACTGTCACTAATGACGCCGTCAAAATCCACTGCTAATATTTTCATTTTTAATTCTTCCTATCCCTTACAACTTATTCCTATAAACGGATAATACCTTCCTTTAATAATGGTTCTACCAATTAGGAATGTGATTATTGGATTCGTGTGCCAGAAATCAATATTGGCAATTACCGGAAGCGGATTTAACTCATTTTTTGTTTTTACGATTTACATTAACAGCTCTCACGTCATCTTTTTTGGAAGATCCAGAGTCAGGTTCACGATTTTACAAAAGGTATGATTAGAACTCCGGATCTTCATTTTTTACTAATATTTCAACTAGTCTCGCAATTCTTTCCTCATATTCTTAAATTCTTCCTGATTAATTTCACCTTTAGCATAACGCCTTTTTAATATTTCCAAGGGGGTCTCTTCTTTAGTCACTATATCTGATTTCTTTTCTCTTATATTTTTCACAATAAAATAGATTACAAAACCAATTATTACCAGAAAAACCAAACCAATCGACAATCCTCCACAACCCCGCATCATACCCAGACCTCCATACCAAGGATAAAAACGGTGCATGGCAAAAACATTGATACTAAAAAGTAAAAGCATACCTGTCAAAATACTAAAATATTTGAATATTTTCATTTTTCTCACCTCAATATCTGGATAGTCAAGAGGGAGAAAGAGAAATATTTTCCTCCCTCTTTAAAATTTCTCACTTAATCAATATTGTTTACCAACAATCACTTTTAAACATTTTGTTAAATTCGGAATTTCCCGCACCGATTTATTGACAGAATATATTTTAAACTACACGAGTTACCTGTCAAAATAAATATTTTTTCTGCTCATTCCCCCGTATCATCACATGATGGATTCCGGTTTTACTTAATTTCCTTCTTTATCTAGGCATGATAAAAATTTCCTAGTTTATTTTTTATATTATAATTTAGATAAAATAATATGTCAAAGAACCGTACCCTGACGTATTAAAATCCTTTTTGTTCAGCAATATCTTTCGTAGTTACATCAGGATGACAATATCTTCCATCTTGGTAGGTGTAATTTTTGACTAAAATTGACTGCTCAGGACAAAAATTAAAACAAGCGTAGCAGTGATAACATTTAATCTCTTTTTGCCATAAAGGTTTACCATGGTTCATCTTTATTTTTTTAGATAAACAAACTTTTTCGCATAGGCTACATCCGGTGCACTTTGAATCAACATAAAAATTAATTTTAGGATTGGTATATTCAGAGGCCCATTCAATAGGAAGCTGTAGTAATCGATCGACATATTTCATAAAAAAATTAGGTGGATTTGGATTATCTTTTCCTGTATTTTTTTCTTTATTTATAATAGCTTTATATATGGTTTCAAGTTCTTTTTGAACTTCATCTTCTAAAGCTGAAACTTTTTCTTTTGTTATTTGAGAGGCCCAATCTTGAATAATCATAAAAGATGGCATTACACCCTTCGGTGAATTACCGATCATTTTTAGGGTAAAATAAGAATCGATACTTTTACCTCTTTTTTTCAATAGTTTTTCAAGGTATATATTCACTTTTCCTGGATGACCACTATTTGTGGTTACCGCAAAAATATATTGAGTTGGTTTTAAATCAATTTTCTTTAAAAATCTCCTTACCGGATCAGGGGTTGAAGAGACATAAATGGGAAACACAAAACCTATCGTTTCTCCCTTCGTTTCTATAAGCTCTTCCTTTAAAAGGCTTATAATTGGTATAAGCTTAGTTTCTGGAATTCGTTTTTGAAGTTCTCTTGCCACATATAACGAATTACCTGTTCCTGAAAAATAATAGATTTCTACTCTACTCATAATAAGTGCCCTCCTATCGCTTCCATAGCTTTGTTAATTCTTTTGAGGGCTGTACTCAAATCAAAATTCTTGCGCTCTTCAGGTGCTAAAACGTCAAATAACTCTGTTTCAATACGTGAATTCATCTCCTTAATTTCTTCATCTGACCTGCCGAGGTTCTTCTTATATTTACCTAAATCTGTATCGGCATCATCCTCTTGAAGTTTCTTTTTAAACAAGGTTACTACTTCTTTATTAGTTAAATCAAACTTATTACGCAGAACAAAGTCAATATCATAAAAATCCCGGGGAGCTATAATTTTTCTTATCGCACCGGCACGTAACTTTTCCGCGATAAGTTCATTTAAAGATAAGCAGTTAATTTGACCACCATTAAAAAGTGGATCACCTGTAGAGGTAATAGAAAACCCTTTTTCTTTGATGCCCTTCCTAACGCTTTTATAAACTCATCTTTATTTTCGTGAATCATTAACGATAACTCTCCATTTTTTATTCAGGGTGCCTTTACGCGAACCATTAAAAGAACCGATAGAGGTCTTTTCTATACTTTTTAGGAGGGGTTTCAAAATATTTTCAGGAACTCCGGCCTCATCAAGTATCAACCCAATCTGCTTTCTGGTCTTAATATTGGGAAAACAAACTGCATATTCAACCAGCTTCTTTATATCACATTTATTGCTAAGTACAATTTTTGTAAATATCTTGGAAGCGTTTATAATGCCTCCAACAGGATTATTAAAATAAATGAGATCTATTAGCGTCTTCTCTTTTGAGCTGATGTTTACTTCTTCATCTTTTACTTTTATTTTTTCTATCCCATATATACGATTTTCCATTATCTTTATAAATTTATAAGATAAACCGCAAATTATCTTTTCCATACGCTTGGTGGTATTCAGAACATACACCGTTTGAAAAAGCTGCTCGGTAAATCCGTAATAGTTAAACATGGTCGAGTATCCGACATAGTAGTTTTTCTTCGGAAAGAAAAGCGGCGGGATAAGCAACTCATCTACACCCATTCCCTCAGGGCCTGCCTCAAGAGGCGAAAAAACATATACACCTGGTTTTATTGCTGAGAGTATTTTTTTCTTTTTGAGCCTAAAAACAATTTGTTTTCTATCCTCCGGTGAAAGATTAAATAATTGATCCATATCTTTCGCCGTAACCATAGCCTTTTTTTCATAGGTCAAACGAGCCACAATATTCGTCTCTATCGGCCCTAAAGTCTTAGATGTATTTTTAGGTTTCATAGGTTATCTCCCAAATAACTTACCGTGCTCTTTTTTACATTGATATTTTATCACACTAATCAGCAATGTCAATATAAAGAATAAGAACAAGAGTCAATTCTAGTTTAAATTAAATAAGGACACCGTACATACTATTTTTTCTTTGGTTTAACTTTCCATTTTACGAAGGTTTCCTTTAGGAGGTCTATCTATAATAATATCTAAAGTTTTAACCATCTGGTTAAGAAACTCCTCAGATCCTATAGGTGTCACGGTAGGACAGCCAGTTACCTGACTGCCCCCGCACAGATCCCAGCGTGCGGAACTACCGCACTGGGCTCTTCAGAAATACTCGCTTCCGTAAAAGACAAATTAGTATTGCCTTCTTTGCTATTCCCTGCAAGGAGGTTTGCATTTGTTCCTCCAGTCCTACTTGCCCGGCAAATGTTTCCTTTGCAGGCTACGTATTCTGTCAGCCCCTTCCTCTATTTCATAGAGTACTATGAACTGATCCGAATCCCTATAAGCCATCAGTCATCCTCTCTTTTCATCGGGTAGACTTACCTTTTGATAAGGAGCTTATAGGACTTCCCAAGTTCTTTATATTTCTCTACAAACATGCCATGTGCCAAGACCCCGACAGACCCTCTTTAGAATCTCGCCATATGCGACTCTTTTGTATAGGCTTCCGTTGCGAAAACGACGTCGCCATCTGCATTAATCTTTATTTACGAGGCTGTATAGTTCACTTTTACCTATCTGTTTCCCTGTGTACGCTCCTGCCTGCAGCAGACAGGTCATCTAATGGTTACCCATTTTGATGCAACACTTGGTATGGGTAGTTGGCTAGACCTTACCCAACAAGGACTTTCACCCTGTAAGAAATATAAAACTTCTTGGCGCTCTTCCGCTAAAAGTTACCGAATTATTGGGCTGGTACAATTGTCCCTATTTATCTAACTTAAAAGTAGAATATTAATTTTCTAAGAAAATGGGATGTGTATATTTATTCTAGAATGAAATTATATTTGCATTCATAATACAACGCAAATAGGTGCCCCTAATATTTCCAAACTTGTAAGAAATCCTTACAAGTTGCCGTTTGGTCAGCTTCGACCTTTACATAGATATTTTTGAGATGCTGAGTTATATTTTGAGGCGTTGTGTCAAAAAATTATGCTATTTTCTTTTGAATAAGCCAGATATTTTCTTCGGCATACAATACCTCAATATTCACCGAGCCGTCTGCTGACTTATAAAAAACGATTTGATTGTCAGGTAGTTTTTCATAAGTTTACACCTCAATTACACTGCTCATCCGATAAATAGGTGTCTGTCCCTATTATCACCTATGAGATATTAGACTCTACACGATTTAAATACATCTTATGTTTTGGTTCAACGAAGCCAAAATTCAAGTAGCTTGGACTGTAACCTCATTTAAATACATCTTATGTTTTGGTTCAACTTTATATTATGCCAGAAAAGCTAATCTAAAATTAGGATTTAAATACATCTTATGTTTTGGTTCAACAATATAGAAAAGCCATGGCTTTAGGATTATATCCGAATTTAAATACATCTTATGTTTTGGTTCAACTTCTTCTGGTTTAGATATAGGTAATCCTTCAATTAAATTTAAATACATCTTATGTTTTGGTTCAACGGAGATACCGTTAAATATTATGGGATAGAAAGAGCGACATTTAAATACATCTTATGTTTTGGTTCAACACGATATAGAAAGGCATACCAGAATTTGGATAATGCATTTAAATACATCTTATGTTTTGGTTCAACCATGATAACCGG
>PFIP01000004.1 GCA_002782675.1 Candidatus Infernicultor aquiphilus | reverse complement strand
AAATTTTATTAGAAGAATTTGAAAAGTATTACGAAAGGTTAAAAAGAAGAGAATTTTCTTCTATTTTGAAGGAATGGAAACTATCTTCGCATACTCTGGGGAAAAAGATAAAAATTAATATAGGAGGAAAGGTAGTTAGCGGAGAAGCTATTAATGTTAATGAAGAAGGGGCATTAATTTTAAAGAAAGAAAATGGTGAGTTAGAAAAAATAATTTCTGGAACGATAATTTAAATTTTTTTTGGATATCGTGTTAACTTAAGATAATGTATAGGTTAACATTAATTTATCAGAAACTCGGAGGATTTGAGAATGAAAAAAATGAATATTCGCCAGATGACCTTAGTTTCTTTGTTTGCTGCCTTAACAGCGGTAGGCGCATTTATTTCTATCCCCCTTTATCCAGTCCCTCTTACTTTACAAAATTTATTTACTCTCTTGGCTGGTATGACCCTGGGAAGTGTTTTGGGGGGGTCAAGTCAAATAATCTATGTATTATTAGGGATAATAGGTTTACCTGTTTTTGCCGGTTTTAAAGCCGGGATAGGTGTTTTGTTTGGACCGACCGGTGGTTTTTTATTTGGATTCATAATTTCCTCCTATATTGTTGGGAAGGCTATAGAGCTAAAAAAAGAAAAAGATATTTTTTATTATTTTCTAGCCGGTGGGATAGGCATCATAATTATCTATATAAGCGGAATAACTCAACTGTCTCTAGTAACCGGTATAGGAATAAAGAAAGCTTTAATGGTAGGGGTATTTCCTTTCTTGCCTGGGGATATTCTAAAAATAATTGCTGCTTCCTTCATTGCCAGTAAATTAAAATTGGTCATCCCACTAAGATAACCGTAATAAATTTAATAAAAATTATAACCCACAATTTATATTATTATGATATAATTTATTAAATTAGAATAGTTAATTAATGTTTAGTGTACATGGCGGGGCGTAGCGCAGTTCGGTTAGCGCGCTTGGTTCGGGACCAAGAGGTCGGAGGTTCAAATCCTCTCGCCCCGACCAAAAAAAAGAGAAGAAACTTCCTATTGAAGCTTCACCTCTGCCTATGCGTGTTCGCATGTAGACAGGTAGAGTCGTGTATAACCGAAGTAGTTCGATTGTTTTACGTTATCTGCCATTGCGGTTTAAGGATAATTTAAAATGAAAATGAGATTAAGGACAAATAAATTTAATGAAAATCTTAAATATCCGGAAGACTTTGTTAATAAAATAATCTGCGGAGATTGTTTAGAATTAATAAAATCGATTCCCGATAATTCCATAGATGTAGTGATGACTGATCCACCTTACGGATTAAACAAAAATGGTGTCCGAAACGATTCTGATTTAAGTCTTTTTTATAATATTATGCCAGAATGCGATAGGATCTTAAAAGACGATAGTTTCTTTATTACATTCTTTAGCACAAAATTTCTTCCACAATTATTTAAGAATAACAAGTTTAATTATTTCTGGCAAATTGTTTTGTATTGTCCTGAAGGAATGGTCAACTCTCCCATAGGATATACAAACAGCTTAATAGAAAATTCATTGGGTTTGAAATTGAAGAAAAATATTGCAAAATTGCTCTTGAAAGAGTGAAAAGGATATTGAGATTAGTTATTAAAAAATCTGGGAATATTAGTTTAAAATGAGGAGATAAAAATGGAATGTATTATTAAAGAAAAAAATATTTTATTAATTATTCCTGCAACTAATGATGGGAAATTTAGATTTAAAAAAAGAAAAAATAGATTAGATTTTGGTAAAATTTTTTCGACAAGAGAATGTCCTTTTGATGAACAAACATATTTAGAATGGCAAATAGGTTATGATGTTCCTATTAAGAGTGTTAAAGATGGCAAAAAAGAAACAAAATTAACAAGCAAACATTTTATTGGAAGTAACGGGAAAACAAAATATCCTTATGAATTGTCGGAAATATTTTATAAGGCTATGGAATTAGAATTTATCACTAAAAAAGAAGTTGAAAACTTATTTAATGAAATAGGGGGCTATAAAAGTTTTATAGACGAAAAAGCCATAACCGTCGAACATCATTCACAGATTACTATAAACGGAATAAATTTTGAAGAAACAAGCATTAAGTTGCCAACACTTTTTATGATTGAAACTCTAGATGAAACGCAGATAGAAGTTTCTATTCAAAAACAACAATATGCCTCTGGCGTTCAGCCGATGGTTTATTTTTGCATACCCTTAAAAGCGTTTAAAAATTCATCGGATCTTCAAGGTAAATCATCTGTCTCTGGCGATAAACTTGTATATGTTATTAGCAAGGCTAATGTTTTGAATCTTGTATGTATGATGAAAGTGTTTGGAATGGCATCCAAACGACACAATCATGATATTTTCGAAATCCTTAAAATACTTCTTGAAATTATTAATATTAATAGGTGATTATTATGCAAGTTCATTTAGCAGAACATCTACCGAAAAATGAAAGAATCCAATTAGGCAGTTATTATACTCCCGAAAAACTTGTTAAACTAGTTCATCAATTTATAAGGCCCTACATAGAAAACAAGAAAAAAGATGTCATCCTGTTTGATAGTGCTGGGGGCTGTGGGGCATTTTTATTAGACATGAGGCATTATGATTATCGGATAGCAGATTGTGATTTAGAAGCCTGTAAATTTCTCAAGCAACATTTTAGTCTTCATAATATTTTTCATACAAATTCTTTAAAAGGAGGCAATAGAGATAAATATTTAATTCCTTCTTCTGCATTTTTAATAATGATAGGCAATCCACCTTATAATGATACAACATCAGAATTTAAGAACGGCGAGAAAGGACAAAATATATGCGATGAAGATTTATATGATAGAGATATAGGTGTTTCATTTTTAAAGTCATATCATAAACTTAATGCTGATGTCATTTGTGTCTTACATCCGTTATCGTACTTGATAAAAGAGACCAATTTTAAAAGATTAAAAGATTTTAAGGACAATTACAATCTAATAAGAGGTGAGATATTTTCCAGTGCGTTGTTTCATGGAACAGGAAAAGGGAAATTTCCAATATTGGTAGCTCTTTATGAAAAAAATGCAGATGGAATGATATTTGAGGACATTAGAAATTTTAGATTTAATATATTAGATAATGAAAAAACATTTGTTTTATCTAATTTTAAAACTACGGATGGATATATTAATAAATATCCTCCACGTAAAAATGATGTCCAAAAATCTCCTATAGGTTTGTATTATTACACTTTTCGCGATCTTAATTCTTTAAAGAAAAATACCTCTTTTTTTACAAAAGAACATCCTAACGGAATAATGGTAACATTAGAAAATTTTTATAAGTATTCGTATCTTTATTCAGTAAAGAGTCTGTTTAACCCTGAAGATGCGTGGTTATATGGTAATTTGTCTCCCCTTGTCCACATAGAAGATGTAGAGCAAAATAAAAAACTTTATATCGTGTATGCTATTAAAACTAATAAAATATTGAGAGAAATGGACAATTCTATTTTAAAGAAAATTACCAATTATTATAAAATTAAATTTAATAATACAGATAATGTCGATAAGATAGAGAAAACAATTAAAGATAGATTGAGTAAATTAATTGAATGGAATAAATAATAGGTAACCAGAAACAGCAGATAACACAGCATATACGCTTCGGCCTCGCCACATTTTGCTTTCGTGAATACGCCGTGGCAAAATAGGTTCATACTGCGTTTAATAACTACAACTAATTATAAATATCTAAATCATTTTAAAATTTTTAAAGAATAGTAATTTTAAAGATCTAATCTTTTATTGATTATTTAGATAATAAATTGCCTGCTTATATTATTCTCTGACCTTTCGGATACTAAAATATAAGCAGGCAATTTAATTTACTAATTTTTACTCTATAAAAACTAAATTTTATTTAAGTTTTAAAAAAATAGCGGGTTCTTTTACAAATGGCCACCAGCATTAGCATGGTGGGGACTTCAATGAGAACTCCTACCACGGTGGCTAAAGAAGCACCCGAAGATAAACCAAAGAGCATGGTAGAAGTAGCTATGGCTACTTCGAAATGATTACTTGCCCCAATCATGGCAGAAGGAGCGGCGTCTTCATATTTGAGTCTGATTAGTTTTGCCAGTCCATAGGTAAGGAAAAAAATAAGATTAGTTTGAATAAAAAGTGGTATAGCTATCCATAGTATGGTTAGAGGTTTAGTTAAAATAACCTCTCCTTTAAAGGAAAAGAGTAAGATCAGAGTAAATAAAAGAGCGATAATGGATACTGGGGTTAAGAGATGAATAAAATTCTCTTTAAACCATTTTTCTCCTTTCGCCTTGATAATCCACTTTCTGGAATAATAGCCGGCTATTAAAGGTAGGGCAACATAAATAGCAATTGAAAGTACCAGCGCTTGCCAGGGGACTGGTAATCTTCCGACTCCCAGTAAAAATCCACCCAGTGGCCCATAAAGTAAGAGCATGGAGAGAGAGTTTATAGCCACCATAACCAGGGTATGTCCGTCATTGCCTTCTGCCAAATAACTCCAGAGTATCACCATGGCGGTGCAGGGAGCAATGCCTAATAAAATACAGCCGGCCAGGTAACTTCTCCAGAGAGGGATTTGTAGCATTTTTATCCCATTATTTAGAATTACCGTTCCAGCCCCATGCATGGTTCCTACTGCCCAATCCGCCCCCAAAGGAATTTTAACCAAATCGGTAGCATTGATTCCAATAAAATTTTTAAAAAGAACGCCTAAAAAAAAGATTGATATCGCATACATAGTAAAAGGTTTTACCGCCCAATTAGCAAATAAAGTCAGTCCAACTGGTTTAACAGATTTCCCGGCTTTTACTACTTCTCTAAAGTCAATCTTTACCATAATCGGATACATCATAAAAAATAGACAAATAGCAATGGGGATAGAGACAACAGGTGCTTCGTTAACATAAATTGCTAATCCATCAAGATATTTTGCTACCTCGGGAATAATTTTACCGAAAACAATTCCAATACCAATACAAAACAAGACCCATACTGTTAGATATTTTTCAAAAACACTTAAACCTGCTCTTTTTTCTTTAACCATAATTAATATTAATCTCCTTCAAATATTC
>PFIP01000151.1 GCA_002782675.1 Candidatus Infernicultor aquiphilus | reverse complement strand
GTATGGTTGGAGGTTTGGGGTTATTTTTATATGGAATGCAATTGCTCAGTGAGGGTTTACAAAAAAGTACTGGTGATAAGTTACCTAAAATTTTAGAATTATTAACCAATAAACCCATAATAGGAGTTGCAACCGGTACTTTAATAACTTCCATCATTCAAAGTAGTAGTGCTACAAGTGTTATAACAATTGGACTAGTTAATGCTGGTTTATTAAGCTTAAAACAAGCTATAAGCGTAATAATAGGAGCAAATATAGGGACTACGATAACTGCTCAAATTGTATCTTTTCGTTTAGAAAAATATGCTCTTCCAGCAATTGGTATTGGCTTTATCTTTAATTTTTTATCTAAAAGAAGAAGTTATAAATATTTTGGCCAAATATTACTTGGTTTTGGAATATTGTTTTTAGGCATATCAATTATATCTGATACTGCAAAACCTCTAAGAAATTATACTCCATTTTTAAAACTGATAGAAAATATGTCAAATAACCCTCTATTGGGGATCATAACAGCTTTAATTTTTACAGCTATAATTCAAAGTAGTAGCGCTACTACCGCACTCATAATTGCTATGTCTATCCAAGGCATAATTGGAATAGAAGCGGCCATTCCATTAATACTAGGAGCCAATATCGGAACTTGTTTTACTGCAGTAATAGCAAGTATAGGAAGTTCAATAACGGGGAAAAGAGTGGCGTTGTCCCATCTATTTTTTAATATTGGTGGTGTTGTCTTATTTCTATTCTTTTTAAATAAATTTACCTATTTAGTATCATTAACCTCGTCAAGTATTCCAAGGCAAATTGCTAATGCCCATACACTTTTTAATGTCTTTAACGCTATAATTTTACTTCCCTTTATTAATTTATTTGTTAGATTTATTGTTAAAATTTTACCCGGAGAAGAGATTGTACTTAAAAAAGGTCCCATCTATCTAAACAAAGATATAGTAAATACTCCATCTATAGCTTTAGGTCAAGCAATTAAAGAATTAGTTAGAATGGGAGAAATGGTAGAAAGTATGTTAAGTGATGTAATGATATCTTTTATACAAAATGATATCAATATCTTAAAAAATTTATATTTAAAAGAAGGAGTAGTAAATACTTTAGAAAAAGAAATTACCAAATATTTAGTATTAATAGCTCAGGAATCTCTAAGTATCGAACAATCAGAAATTTTAAAGGACTTAATGAATATAACCAATAATATAGAAAGGGTAGGGGATATTTCTGAAGATTTAGCTGAATTAGCTGAAGAAAAAATAAATGAAAAATTACCTTTTAGTGAAAAAGCATTAGATGAACTTAAATTTATGTTTACAAAAGTAGAATCTTCTTTTAATATATCAATCTCTGCATTAAAAAACAGGAATATAGATTTAGCTCGAGAAGTAGCTTTAAAGGAAGATGAAATTGATAAAATAGAAAAAGGACTTCGCGATAGTCATATCAATAGGTTAAATCAGGGTATTTGTTATCCCGAATCTGGAGTTATTTATTTAGACGTAATCAGTAATTTAGAAAGAATTGGAGATCATGCTAATAATATTTGTTTAATGGTAATAGATGAACTATCTAAAAATTAGGTGAATATATGTCATTAATATGGTTAGGATTAATTCAAGGATTAACTGAATTTTTTCCGGTAAGTAGTTCTGGGCATTTAGTAATCTTAAAATATTTTTTAAAATTAAATTTAACTGGTGTTGCTTTTGAAGTATTTTTACATTTTGGAACGATGTTAGCAGTAATAGTTCTTTTTAGAAAAGAGATAAAGGAATTATTAATTTCTTTTTTTAACAGCATTTATAAAATATTAGAAGGAGAAAATTTGTCTAGTATTTTAAAAAGTAATTCTTATTCAAAATTTGCCTGGTTTTTAATAATTAGCACTATACCAGCAGCAATTATTGGATATACTCTTAATTCTTATTTTGAAATACTTTTTAATAAACCTATAATAGTTTCCTTTATGTTAATTATTACCGGAGCTATACTTTGGATTGGTAATAAAAATTATACTGGTGGTAGTAAAAATATTTCCAAAATTACTTATCAAGATGCTATTTTTATAGGATTAGCTCAAGCTGTTGCTATTATCCCAGGAATTTCGAGATCTGGTTTAACTGTTTTTGCTGGATTATATCGTAATTTAGATCGAGAGTTTGCTGCAAAATATTCCTTTATATTATCTATACCCATAATTTTAGGCGCTACAATTTTTAAAGTAAGAGAATTATTATCTTGGAATATAAATTTTTATAATTTAATATTATCTGGATTAGTTGCATCGATATCCAGTTATGGAGCTATGAAAGTATTTATAAGGTTATTAAAAAATCGTAAGATATACTTTTTTTCATATTATCTTTGGATTTTATCTATTTTCACAATTTGGATAACTTTATCGAAAGGATATTAATAAATTGAAAATGAAAAAGAAAAATACAAAAAATGAGACTATAAGTATATTTATTATTTCATTTTCCTTATTATATATTTTAGCTTTTATCTTTACCGATAAAATGGGAATTATAGGAAGAATAATGGTTCAAACCACAACTCGCAATATTGGTCTTGGTGCTTATATCTTCCCCTTCTTATTATTATTTGGGGGAATGGTAATTCTTTTGGATTTTAAACTACCTAATCCTTATCATAAATTTTTCGGTATTGGTTTTTTATTTATAATATTTCTGGTCTTTATTCATCTTAGGTTATTATCGCTTGATCACTCCTATCTATTAGCCAAAAACGGAGCAGGTGGTGGTTTATTGGGTTATTATTTTGCCAATTCATTATACCTTTACTTTGGAACAAGAGGCGCTTACCTGGTTCTAATATCTCTCAGCTTAATATCTACTTTATTTATAACTGAAGTTTCATATTTTTATATATTTAGTAATTTGATAAAAAGTATAAAAATAATATCCCATAATTTTTATAATCTTCTGAAAAATATTGGAGTAAAAATCTATAAAAGTTCAAAATATAAAGAAGTAACTGATGATCAAGAATATAAAATAAATAAAGTATCTAAAAAAATTTTTAAAGAAAAGAAAAAAGAAAATGAATTAAAATTAAAAGAGGAAATAATTGTTAATAAAGATTACCCGGAATCAAAAATAAGTAAATATCAAATTCCACCTTTATCTTTACTGTCTGATCCGCACTCTGAAGAAAAAATTGATACTAAATTAAATATTGAGAAGAATATAAAAATACTGGAAAGTACTTTTTCTAATTTTGGAATAGATGCAAAAGTCGTTGGTGTTATTCAAGGACCAACAGTTACTCGATACGAAATCCATCCTGCTCCGGGAGTCAAAATATCTAAAATAACTATTTTAAGCAATGATATTGCTTTAGCTTTTGCAGTAGCTTCGGTAAGGATAGAAGCGCCAATTCCTGGCAAAAATGCTGTAGGTATTGAAGTCCCTAATCAGAAAAGAATTAATGTTTATTTAAAAGAAATATTGCAGAGCAATGAATTTAAAAATAGTAAATTTAAATTGCTTATAGGTTTGGGAATAGATATTGGAGGCAAACCAATAATTGCAGATTTAATTGAACTCCCTCATTTATTAATTGCGGGAGCAACGGGTTCAGGAAAAAGTGTATGCATCAATAATATAATATTAAGTATTATCTATAATTTAAGTCCGGAAAAAGTAAAATTCATTATGATCGATCCAAAAAGAGTGGAATTAAATATTTACAATGGCATTCCGCATTTATTAATTCCTATTATTACTGATACAAATCAAGCTATTAAAGTATTAAACTGGGTAATTTCCGAAATGGAAAAAAGATTTAAAATTTTTGCAGAAGTTGGAGTCAGAAATTTAGAAGGTTATAATGAATATGCCAGAAACCTAAAAAATGATATTAATGCTCTACCTTATATTATAATAATAATCGATGAATTAGCTGATTTAATGTTATCTTCTCCAGTAAAAGCAGAAGAAGTATTGTGTAGGTTAGCTCAAATGACTCGAGCAACTGGGATACATTTAATAATAGCTACCCAACGTCCTTCTGTAGATATTATTACTGGTTCAATAAAAATAAATTTTCCTTCCAGAATTGCTTTTGCGGTTTCCACTCAAGTTGATTCAAGAACTATATTAGATGTTAATGGAGCTGAGAAATTATTAGGTAATGGTGATATGTTATTTTCACCAGTTGGTGTTTCCAAACCAATTAGAGCCCAAGGAGCTTTTGTGACCGAAAAAGAAATTAAAAATATAGTATCCTATCTAAAAGAGTATGGTCAATCTCCTGAATATGAACAAGAAGTATTAGAATTTAAAAATAATAAAAATCTATTTATAGCGACAGAAGAAGAGGAAGAAGAGGAAGAAGATGAATTGTTCAATGAAGCTATATCGATTATTAATAATAATAAACAAGCTTCAATATCTATTTTACAAAGAAAATTACGAATTGGTTATACCCGAGCAGCTCGATTAATAGATTTAATGGAGGAAAGAGGAATTGTTGGACCTTACGATGGTCGAAATCCACGAAAAATATTACTATCTGAAGATGAATATCTTAATAATTTTGAGAAACAATAAATATTTTTATTTATAAGCAGGAAAAGAATAATCTAGTGTCGTATTAATTATATTAAGAAGATACAAACAACTAACTATTTTAAACAATTATAGAAAAAATATATTTTTAAGGAGGTGATAAATGGACTACTTTTCTTTGCCTTACAAAAGTAAAGTTAATTTTTTTAATATTTTTTAAAAAGAAAGGAGACTTTAACAATGAAAAAGAATCTTTTAGGAGTAATTGTACTTACAATAATTTTGAGTTTGTGTCTTTCCTCGATTGTTTTTGCTGCAGAAGCTAAAATAAAAGTTGGTATAGTAACAGATGTTGGGGGAAGAGGAGACAGATCATTTAATGATTCTGCAATTCGTGGATTGGAGACATGGGCAGCGAAAGTAAAATATGTACAAGGTGGTGGGTATGAACCTCTGAGTGATGCAGATTTCAATGCAAGTATTCCTGAGGACTTAGCAGGTGCAAATATTAAACCTCTAAATGTAGAAGCCATTGTTCTTGAATCAAAAGATAAGAAAGATTATATACCAAACATTTCTACATTAATTGAACAGGCA
>PFIP01000095.1 GCA_002782675.1 Candidatus Infernicultor aquiphilus | reverse complement strand
TATAAGATAATTCTTTCATCACCTGCATCACCTTTTGGCGAGTATAAGGAGCTACTATCTCGGGAGAATTCATCACCCGAGATACTGTTGAGGGAGAAACTCCAGCCTGGCGAGCTACATCATAAATGGTAATGGTCTTGGTCATCTTAATTTACTCCAATCAATTTCGAACTTTCTCGGAAAAGATATCGCTGCACCTTGCTTATCTAATTTAACAATAACTTCTTTCACTCCCCGGGATTTAAGGATACGAATTCCTTTTAAAACATCCTCGGTATGGGTAAGTTCTTTTAATTCTATTTCGTTAGGAAGAAGATAATCTACCAATTCCCAGATATGATTATTGCTAAATTTTTTTATCGGGGCAGGATCCATTATGGTCTTTAAGCCATGCTCTTTGGCAAGCTTTAGGGCTAATAGAATGGATTTTAGGGGGACTTCAAATTGGGTTAAAAGCCAGAAGGCGTCATCAAAGAATTTTTCATATTGGATAATAAAATCTTCGTCAACTTCTCCATTGGCTCCGGGATAGATTATGATAGAATTCTGACCCTGGGTATTGACCCAGATAGAGGCGGAACCGGTAGAATTTTTCTGGCTTTTAGAAATTCCGCTAGTATCTACTCCGCTTTCTTTAAGTGAGGAAAGCGCGAAATCACTGAAGACATCTTTTCCTACTTTTCCTAACATCAGAGTAGGAACATCTAATTTAGCCAGGGCAATGGCCTGATTAGCGCCCTTACCCCCTTGAAAGATGCCGAAATCATTACTAACAAGAGTTTCACCAGGATGAGGGTAGCGAGAGACGAAGGAAACAAAATCTATATTAATACTTCCTAATACCAGCGCTTTTTTCATAATTTCTCCTATTTATAAAATCGCTTTCTGATATCGATTTCATAATAACATAATTTTTTCTCCTTGTAAAGAAAAATTTTTATAAAATGGGGGCTGGCAAAAATATTCATATCTTTGAGAAAGATGGTGGTTTTCACTACATTCTCCAAACCTATGGAATAGGGTTCTAAAACTGCTTGCAAATTTTCCAATGCCCTCCAGGTCTGGGTTTCAATGTCTCCCTCTATTATTTTCCCGGTCTCGGGGTCAATGGGGAGCTGTCCGGAGGCAAATGTTAAATTCCCCACTTTCAAGGCATTAGAAAAAGTTACCGAATTATTGAGTTATTACAACCGTCCCCTGTATTTTTATAGGATTTACAAAATTAGAAGTAGTCTCACTGTCCCAGGGGAAAAGCACCCAGGTATCCTGACTAACCTCGGCAACAAAAGTATCCACCATCGGTCTTCCATCGGGTTTAGCATATACGGTAGCAAAATAAGCTCCCGGAATCATATCCCGAACAGCTTTTCCCGTTTTTCCGGTATCTACTAAATCGTCGATAATTAAATACCTATCTCCTCTGTCCTTAAATTCATTAACCCTTTTTAAGATGGAAAGTTCTCCCTGATGCTTTAAGGTATAACTGGAAATACAGACCGTGTCAACATAATGGATATCCAATTCCCGGGCAATAATAGCAGCCGGAATTAATCCTCCCCGGGCTACAGCGATAATTCTATCCCATTTCTTCCTGGTATCCAGTAATCTCCAGGCCAAAGCCCGGCTATCCCGATGAAATTGTTCCCAGGTTACCGGAAAATTTCGCTGATAGCTGTTTTTATTTTTACTCATATTTTCTTTTCTCCTTTTATCGTGATGATGAATGGATCTCTTGCCATTATTTTTAAGTTAAATTAATTCTCTACTACTATCATTATAACAAATCATTACAATTAAAATAACATTTTACCTTATAGGGGTTTTATATATTTATACTACAAAATTTTTAAAAATCCTCTTTTTGCAGAAATAAAAATCAGGTTCTTAAGTTGTTTTATTCTCTAATTTTAAAAAATAAAAATTAGATGTCAGATAAAGGATAAAAAGAAACGGGGAATCACTTCACCTTTTTTATAAATGAAGATAATATATAAAGAAAGTAGAGTTAATGCTTATTATATAATCCAATAAGAATTACAAGTCAGAGGAAAATTATGATTTTTAAATTGAATCCAAGGAAGTTTTCTAATTTTTTTGGGAACGGCTAAAATAAGTTATTTTGATTCAAAGAACTAATTCACTGCTATTCTACAATTTTCAGATAAATAGAGGATACAGAAGAGATTGTTTTGCCTTTTTAATAAATAAAAATTAATAGGATTATAAGGAAGATTGGATTGATTTAACTCCGAGATTTTATGTTAAATTTGTTCCTTTATTAAATTCTAATATCCCCTTCTTCCGAATTAAATCTCAACATAGAATCCACCGTTCTTTCCACAAGTTCGGTTATCTTTATTTTCTTAAATGCTTTCATATAAGTTTCAATAATGCCATTAAATGGTTCATACCATCTGGCATCTATTCCATCTATCCCCAAGATTATTCCCAAAACAGTGCCTACTTCTCCGGCATTACAATCTACATCATATCCAAAAGAAGACACAATCTTCATACTTCTTTCAAAATTTTCCCCTCCAAACCATAGTGTGGTTATTACTCCAGCAGTATTGGGATACAAATGAACCCAGTTATACTCCTTAAAACGATTCTCAACTTTTCGAAGTACTTCTTCCCAATTTCCGGCTTCCTCACACCATTTTATTATCATACTTACAACTTCTCTAAATTCTGTACCTTCCGGTATATATTCTACCGACTTCTTCACAATACTTCTTGGTTTATCATAAACAAAAGCCAGACTGGTAAGTACTGCACTGTGTATTCCACCATATATCCCATTCCCACTGTGAGATATTTGAGAATCTAAAAAGGCAAGCCTTGCCGCTTTACGGGGTTTTCCCGGAGAAACAAGACCCTGCACCATACATCTCATCTGAGCACCTATCCATTCCTGATAAGGATTGGCAACCCGCCCGGATAAAGGAGGATAAATCCCCCGTTTAAGATTCTCCAGGGCTACATATTCCGCAGACCAACCGAAGGGGATATAAGCAACCCAATTTAAGGCAATATCTTTAGAGGTTAAGTGTGTTTTTAATTTTTGGTATGCTAACAAGAACGCTATTTCATAGGTAATATCATCGTTAATAGTGCTAGGCTTATATAGGTATGTTCCTAATCTATCTCCGAAAGCATGAATCAAGGCATCATGAGTATAACCCTCAACAGCTGTCCCCATCGATCCCCCACATATCTGTCCTACCCAACCACCATAAATCTTATCTCTTAAAATATCTGGAGATATACTGATATCTTCATCATCTGCAAAATGTTCGGCTATCCCCTCCCAGCCAAGAGGACGTTTGAATTTATGATAGGGATGGCTGGGGATATCTTTAGCCTCATTTAACAAATGGAATATATTAGAGGTAATAGCTCCCAGAGAGACCAGGTCATTCTTTTCCAAGGCTTGGAACCCATCTTCCAACAGTCTTTCTGCTTCAGTTACATCCTTACCCATATTTTCTACTGACTGTACTGCTCCTGCCACTAAATGCTCCGGAGCACCCGAACCGGGGACAAAACTCAACCAGAAGAGCTTGAGAAGTTCCTGATTAAATTTTTCAAAATTGGAGATACCTCCCCAGTAGGGTAATTTATTCTTCTCGGGCTTTGCAGAACTCAATAGATCATATTCAATCTTCCAAGCTTTTTTTCCCTTACTCGCCATAGTTCATCCCACCTTTTGTTCTTTTTTAAATCACCTTCCAAATTCCTGCATAGGCTTTTCATCGGTCCTCTGTAGAAGCCGTTCTTTAATCCTGTTTGCTTCCTTTACCACCTCTTTCACATCTATGGTCAGGAGTTTGCCCTCTCTTACTACCACCTTCCCGTCAACAATAACTGTATCAATATCGCTTTGAGAAAGTGAGTAAAGGATATTTGCAAAGATATTTATTGCAGGATTCATATTAGGGGAATCTTTTTTTATTAAAACGAGGTCAGCAATATAACCTTCTTTAATTTCGCCAATCTTTTCATTCCCCATTATCTTCCCCCCTGAAGAAAGTAAAGGAATAATTTCCTCAATCCTGCCCTTTTCAGCATCTCCCACCGATAATTTAGCAAGTAAGGCTGCATCTCTTGCTGCTTCAAAGATAGACATACTGGAATTAGAAACAACTCCATCGCTGGCCAGAGCAATTTTTATCCCTGATTTTAGGGCTCGGGGCAAAAAATCTTTCAAAAAACCAAATCTCATATAAGTTTTAGGGGCATGAGCTACCCCGGCACCGGCATTTTTTATAATCTCAAGATCTCTATCGGTAGCCCAATAGGCGTGGGCAAGGATACTATTTTCCTTTATTAAACCGATACCAGCCAGATATTGTACTGGGGTTTTGCCTTTTTCTTTTAAACTTTTATCTACCTGCCATTTTTCCTCAGACACATGTATATGTATCTTTAATCCAGTTTTGTGGGAAATATCCCCTACCTTTTTAAGAAAATTTTCGGGGCATATATAAGGAGAATGGGGACCCAAGCTAATACTAATTCTTTTATCAACTCCCGAAAATTTTTCAGTAAAATTCATTGCCTCTTTAAAATTCTCTTCTTGATCGTCCCCCCTTCCAAATACCGCCCAGGCAAGGTCAGCCTTCATACCAGCCTCCTGATAAGCCTTAAAAGCTTTATCCATATAAAAATAGTGATCACATACCAGGGTTACTCCTGATAACAGCATCTCTGCCGCCCCCAGCAGAGTTCCTATATAAACATCTTCCGGAAGAAGGTTCTTTTCATATACCCAAATATATTTATTAAACCAATTCAGACTATTTACATCTTCTGCACAGCCTCTCAATAAGATCATACCGGTATGACTGTGGCAATTGGTAAGTCCAGGGATGACATAAAAATCTGCTCCTTCAATTACCTCATCATCTCTACCCTCATATTTAAGATTACTATCTTTTTGCCTCTCTTCTCCAGATCCATCGGGTTCGATAGATTTCTTTTTAATTATTTTCTTTATTCGATCCCCTTCGATCAGGAGGTCTACATTCTTATGAATTGATAGGTCACTAAAATTTAGTACAGTTACATTTTTTATAATCATATTTACCCTTTACCCCCTGTCAAGTCTTTTAATAGCCTCAAAAGTCAAGTCTTTAAATTTTTCCAGATCGAGGTCAAAAGCTACCTCAACATTGGGAGCCTTCCTGGTAATTCCATAAACATCAACCACCGTCTGACCCCGGGTGAACTCACCCCTGGTTTCTATATCCACATGTACAAACTTTGTATTTAAAACCGTCTCATCAATTACATAAGAAACAGCAAGAGCATCATGTAGTGGTGCCCCCTCAAAACCAAACATTTCATGGTTGG
>PFIP01000009.1 GCA_002782675.1 Candidatus Infernicultor aquiphilus | reverse complement strand
GCCTTATTACGGGCAGACACAAGGTCTGCCCCTACTGTATTTATAATAGGCGGCACAGGTGCCTTCACTGGAAACCATACAAGCACCTTGGGGGTCTTCAGGGGTACAAATCTCTCCAAAGAGAGGACATTCAGGAGGAATAATTATTCCCCTTAAGACTTCGCCACAACGACATCCTCTTGGTTCTTTAGTTTCTTCTATTTCCACTTTAAATCTTCTGGCATTATGCTGATTATATTTATCTTTTATCTCTAAACCACTATGGTGGATATTGCCTATCCCTCTCCAATTAGAATCAACCACTTTAAATACCTCATTAATTCTCTCTAGGGCAATCCTATTCCCTTCTGGTTTAACTACGCGTTTATATTGAATTTCCACTTCTGCTTTATCATTTTCAATTTGATTAATAAGCATATAAATACCTTCTAAAATATCTAATGGTTCAAATCCGCAGATGACACAAGGAACTCCATACTGAGCAGCAATAAAATTAAAAGGTTGACTCCCAATAATGGCACTTACATGTCCGGGGCAAATAAACCCATCAATATTTACCTCTTTACTTTCTAATAAAGCTTTCATTACTGGAGGCATAATCTTGGCTACACTCAAAACAGAAAAATTATTAATTTTACCTTCTTGGGCTTTTAATATTGCACTGGCTATAGTAGGAGAAGTTGTCTCAAAACCCACCCCCATAAAAATAACCTCTTGGGAAGGATTATTTTGGGCAATTTTTAAAGCATCTAAAGTAGAATAAACAATTCTAATGTCTGCACTATTAGTTTTTTCTTTCTCTAAAGTAGAAGTAGAACCTGGAATCCTGATCATATCTCCAAAAGTAGTTATAATAAAATCTTCTTTTCGGGATAAACTAATTATCTCATCAATATGGGAAACGGGAGTAACACATACTGGGCAACCCGGCCCAGAAATAAGATTAATATTGGTAGGTAATATTTTTTTGATATCATTTCTGAATATAGCTACCGTGTGGGTTCCACAAACTTCCATTAAATTTACCTTTTTTTTGGAAATAATATTAATTTTTTGTAAGATGTTTTGAGCTATTCTTTTATCCCTATACTCATCAATATATTTCAATCTATTTTACCCTCCCAAGCCTCAAATATTTTTAAAGCCTCTATTTGATTGATTACTTCAATAGCAAAACCAGCATGCAAAAGTACATACTCTCCCACTTCAACTTTGGGAATTAGATCTAAACTTGCTCTTTTGATAATTCCCCCAATTTCTATTTCGGCGGTATGATCATTAAATATTTTCTTAACTCTTCCCGGTATCGCTAAACACATTTTCTTCACCTCTAATTCAATTCACCAATTGACCGATTTACCAATTCACCGATTAACCAATAAGCTATGTAATGTTTAATATGTAACAAGTAACCTGTAACCCGAAACTTGTCACTATTCATACATTACTCATTACTTATCACTGTATTCTATACGCTATTCACTCCCCGCTACTACTGCTTGTCCTAAAGATATTCCTCCGTCATTGGGAGGAACTTTTCTCTGAATATACACCTGAAAATCATCTTTTTTTAATAGAGAAATGATTTTCTCGGTTAAATAACGATTTTGAAATACTCCTCCGCTTAAAGCAACTTTATTAATACTGGATTTTTTTCTTATTCTACCACATAAATCAACTGTAAATTCTGCAACAGTATTATGAAATTTAACCGCTATTACTCTTTTATCTATCCCCTTTTTAAGATCATTAACTACATTTATAAAAATTTCTTGAGGATCAATAATAAATTTCTCCCCTTCTTTATAAATACTAAATTTATATCTCTCCTTAATTCTGACCGTACAAAATGATTCTAATTCCATAGCCGCTTGTCCCTCGTAACTTACCTCATCTCTTATTCCTAATAAGGAAGATATAGCATCAAAAAGACGTCCACAACTTGAAGTAAGAGGAGAATTTATTTTTTGATCTATCATCTTTTCGATGATCAATAATTTTTTGTTCTCTATCCTACGATTAAAATCTATTTTAATTTTCTTGGCTTTTGAGCCATAAATAGAATATAAATAACTATAAGCTATCCTCCAGGGTTCTAAAATAGCTTTATCTCCCCCAGGTAAGGAAAAATACTTTAAATGACCTACTCGGGAATATCTTTTTAAATCGCAGATTAAAAATTCTCCTCCCCAAACATTATCGTCATCTCCGTAACCTGTACCATCATAGGCTACCCCAATCACTGTTTCTGTAATATTATTTTCGGCCATACAACTTACTATATGAGCCTGATGATGCTGAACTTTGACTATTTTTACTCCCTTTTTAGCTCTTATTTCTTCTGCATATTGAGTAGATAGATAATCAGGGTGGAGATCACAAGCAATAATTTCAGGGTTGGCTCTAAATATTTTCTGCAAATTCACTATAGCTTCTTTAAAAAAATTTAAAGTATCTACATTTTTTAAATCACCCAAATACTGACTTAAAAAAACATAATTTTCTCTAGAAAAACTAATGGTATTTTTTAGTTCCCCACCTAAAGCTAATACTTCTTTTAATGGGAAGTTAAGGATAATAGGGTCAGGAACATATCCTCTTGACCTTCGAAAAAACACTTTATCATTATTTATAATTTTTACTACAGAATCATCACAACGGTTAAAGATATCTCGATTATATAGAAGATAAAAATCAGCTATTTGGTTTAATTTTTCTAAAGCTTTCTGATTATCACTAATTATTGGTTGATCTCCAAGGTTACCACTGGTCATAACTAAAGCTAATATTTCTTCTTTTAATAAAAGATAATGAAGGGGGGTATAGGGTAACATCACTCCCAAATAATTGTTGTTTGGCGCCACCATTGGCGAAATTAAATTATCCTTCTTCTTTTTTAAAAGAACAATGGGCCGAGTTCGATTGATCAGCAATGCTTCTTCTTCCGGTTTAACTTCACAAAATTGTTTAATCTTTTCTAAATTGAGAGACATTAGAGCAAAAGGTTTGGCCTCCCTATTTTTTAAAAGACGTAATTTAGATACTGCTCTATGGTTAGTAGCATCGCAGGCTAAATGAAAACCTCCTAATCCCTTAATTGCACCAATTTTTCCCTTCTTTAATAATCTAATTGCTTCTTTTATAGGATCGATATTTTTTAATTTTCTTTTATTGCGGTAAAGAAATACTTTTGGACCACACTCAGCACATGCATTAGGTTGAGCATGGCATCTTCTATCTTCCAGATTATCATACTCATTCTGACATTGAGGACACATCTTAAAAACGCCCATAGTAGTCTTTTCACGGTCATAGGGTATATCTTTTATAATGGTAAAACGGGGGCCACAATTAGTACAATTTATAAAAGGATAACGAAAACGTCGATTATGAGGATCAAATAATTCTTGTAGACAATCTTCACAGATACTAATATCCGGGGAAACTAAGACAAAACTATCTTCTTCTTTAACTATACTCTTCTTAATGGAAAATCCTTTATAACCTAAAAGTGGCAATTTGGTAATTTCCATCTTTTCGATACGAGCTAAAGGGGGAAGTTTCTCGTAAATGTCCTGGACCAATTTATCTAATTCTTTTTCTTCTCCTTCTGCCTCAATCTCTACACCCTGGTTAGAATTAAGCACCCACCCGTATAGATGGAAAGGTTTTACTAATTTTTTAATAAAGGGGCGAAACCCAACCCCCTGAACTATACCTTTGATTATGATATTCTCTCTAATTTTCACCTCTTCTTTTTACTTACCTGCTCTTTTAACCAGATAAACCAATTTTCTAAGCCTTCCCCAGTCTGACAAGAAATTTCGAATATTTTTAAATTGGGATTTATATTTAAGGCATCTTCTTTAACTTTTAACCTATTAAAATTAGTATAAGGTAATAGATCAATCTTATTTATTATTAATACATTTGCATTATGGAATATCAAGGGGTATTTTATTGGTTTATCGTCTCCTTCAGGAATACTTACCATCACTACTCTATCCTCTTCTCCTAAATCATATCCTGCTGGACAGACTAAATTGCCCACATTTTCAATAACAAAAAGATCTATTTCCTTAAAATTATAGGAATCTAATACACTAGCTACCATATTAGCATCTAAATGACAAGCTCCATCGGTATTTATTTGAGTCACCGGGATATTATATTTTTCTATTCTCTCCGCATCTTTAGTAGTTTGAAGATCGCCCTCTATAACTGCAATCCTTAATTCATTCTTTAGTGAATCTATAGTCCTTTCTAATAGGCTGGTCTTTCCAGACCCAGGTGAACTCATTAAATTAATCGTATATACCTTATTCTTATTAAAAATTTCTCTATTTTTTTGAGCAATATTTTCATTTGCCTTCAAAATATTAGTAAAAACCCTTACTTTGGTCAATGTATTTACCTCCATTTATTCGTATCGCATATCGCATATCGCATATCGCATATCGCGTCAAAATACAGTAATAAGTAATATGTAATGAGCCTTTTTACGGGCAGACACAAGGTCTGCCCCTACTATTTTTATTTTTAAAATACTTTTCTGCTAATAGTACTGCTACAAAATCATCATATTGGCAAGGGGGTACTCTTAAGGATAAAGGGATAAGTCTAGAAATACCTCGAGGTGGATAGGCTTCAAAATATTTTTTTCTTGCCTCTAAAGTACTGAAATTTTCCTCAATTAAGATAATTTTTAATCGAGGAAAATAGTTTTTTAATTTATTTTCTATCTGTTTATAATTAGTGCCCTTTCCTAAAATAATCCCCTCTATATTGTAAACTTTAAAACTATTTTTAATCCTATTTATTATTCTCTCTGCTAAAGTAACTTCTCTTTGTAAAACATTTAAATTAGAATCCACTACTGCATAGCCACACTTTTTGGTACCAGGGTCGATAGCGACAATTATTTCTTCCTCTGGCATAATTTGTTTTGCTCCTTATTAAAGTAAAATTTAAATTCCTATTCGCTGGGGATGACTATAAATATTCATTCTCTCTCCACGGACAAATCCTACCAAAGTTACACCTGCTCTTTTGGCTAACTCGATAGTACGATCTGTAGGAGCAGCTCTGGAAATAATCAGCGGTACTTTCCCAGTAATAATCTTCCGTAAAATTCCAGAAGTTATTCGACAAGAGGTTAAAATTATTTTATCTTCTGTAGAGATATCATGGACAAAAGCCTCTCCTAATATTTTGTCAATAGTATTATAACGACTAATATCTTCACTAAATAATATTATAGACCCATTTTTATCAGCTAAAGCGCAGCTGTGTACTCCTCCGGTCAATTTAAAAAAATCCGCTCTTTCTTGCATTTCAGAAATAAGAGAGTAAACCAAACCAGGATTAATTTTTAAAGAAGTATCGATAAATGAAAATGGATTGCCCTCTCCTTCTGCTTGCTGGCAAATTCCTAACCATAAATTATTACTGCTAATATCTTTTGGTAATAAAGAGGTACCTTCCATCCTTATATCCATCAGACCTTGTTTTTTATTTATCTCTAAAGATACAATATCTTCTTTTTTTCGTAAAATACCTGAGGTATAGAGAAAACCCAGGCCCAAATATTTATATTTCTCGGGAGTGCAATTTAAAGTAACTAATTTTTTTTGGTTTAATAAGATGGTAAAAGTAGTTTCTCTGGCTACTAAATCTAAAATATTTTCTTTTTTATTCTCTTTAATTCGAATTATATTTACCATTATCCCTTTTGCTTCTCTAGACAATTATTTTATTCTCCTCATTTTTATTAATTCTTCTGCCTTAGTAAAATCGCCTTTAAAGTTAATATTAAAAAAAGAATAAAGTCCCGCATCAAATCTTTTTATCTCTTCCTCTTTAATAAATTTAACTTTTAAGTGGGGAAATATTTCTCTAACTGATAACACTCCAGCTTTTATGTTTCTCTCTATAACCTCTAAACAACTTTTACTGTAAATTGCACATAAAGGCTCAATTAATCCCTTACCATGGCAAGGAATAACCATATCATAAGTATTTATATTTTCTATCATATACTGTAGTAATTTTACCTCTATAAAAGGCATATCACAACCTACTAATAAATTATACTGGGAGGTAGAGGCCTTTAAGCCAGAAAATATCCCTCCCAAAGGACCTTTTTGGGGAAAAATATCCTTAAATACTCTCTTAAAATTAGAATATTTCTCTTTAGAGCCAACTATAATAATATCTTCTTTGGTTAAATTATCCAGAGAAGTAAGTGTAGATATAACCCAATCTATTAAAAGCCTTCCGGCTAATTTCATCTGATCTTTGCTTTTGTTTAAACCTACCCTGCTGCTCTCCCCTCCCGCTAATATAATCGCGGTTAAAGAAAAATATCTTTTATCTTTAATTTTCATAACCTTATATAATATCATTTTGTTAACAAAAAATATAGTTTATTTTTTGGCAAACCTTTCTTTTTAAAAACTCCCTACTAAAATTTTACACTATCTTTCTCTAAGAAAATAAATATAATAAAAAGGGGTCAAATTTTAGTGAAAAATTGACCCTCTAATTATTATCTTATTTTATTTTTATTAATGTTATTTATTAAGCTTGCTTTATTTTTCACTTTTTTTCAAATAAGCTAACCAATATACAGTTGCAACACAAAGTGATCCACCCACAATATTACCCAGGGTAACTGGAGTTAAATTATTTACAAAAAATCCTTGTAAAGTAAGGTTACTTAATTTACCAGCTAGTCCTGCTGTAGCTACTATAGTAGCATTCCCCTTTAATAATAATCCCATTGGAATAAAATACATATTTGCCACACAATGTTCAAATCCACTTGCTACAAATGCCATAATAGGGAAATAGATTCCAAAAATCTTTCCAATTATATCTTTAGCAGCTACTGACATCCATACAGCTAAACACACCAGCCAATTACAACCAATTCCTCGAGTAAAAGCCTCCAACCAACTTAGATTGACTTTTCCATTGGCAATTGCTAAAGCTTTTGCTCCTACTGCAAAATCACCTGTCTTCCAAAGTCCTGTTCCAAACATAATAAGAACCAATAATAAGGAACCAAGAAAATTAGCTACATACACCCAAAACCAACTTTTAAACATTTTTCCTAGATCGCCTTCACGATTTAATACTTTCATTAAAATTAAATTATTTCCAGTAAATAGTTCTGCCCCGGCAATTATAATTAACATTAGTCCTACTGAAAAAACACTTCCAAACATAAATTTAGTAAAACCTACTCCAAGATATTTTGGCATATCATAAGTAGTTATAGTGGCTAATTCTGAACCAAAACCAATAAATGCCCCAGCTAATATTCCTAAAAGAAGCATACGAGATATTGATAAATTAGCCTTAGCCTTGCCTATTGCAATCATTGCATTGGCTATTCCACCAGGTGAAAGAAACCCTGGCAAAATGTATCTGATGTGTTGAGTTGTTTCTTTTTTTGAATCCATTTTTTTCTCCTTTTAATTAGTTTTAATTTTTTTATATTTTTTTAATTTTAATAGCACATACTTTATATTCTGGAATCTTAGAAACTGGATCCAGGGCAGCATTAGTAAGTAAATTAGCAGCAGCTTCATGAAAATGAAAGCTCATAAAAACAACTCCCTTTCCTGATTTTTCAGTAACCTTTGCTTTAGCTTTAATCTTTCCCCGGCGAGAGGTTACTTCTACAAATTCTCCATCTTTAACCTTTAGTTCTTCTGCATCCTGGGGATTAATTTCTACTAATGCCTCAGGATAAATTTCATCTAATCCTTTAGACCTTCGAGTTATAGTACCGGTATGGAAGTGATATAATACCCTTCCGGTAGTTAAGAGTAAGGGATACTCTTCGTCGGGCAGTTCAGCTGCTTCTTTAAATTCTACAGCAGAGAATTTCCCCTTACCTCTACTAAATTTATCTTTATGCAGGTATTTGGTTCCCGAATGATTAGCATCAAGACAAGGCCATTGTAATCCCTCTTTATCCAATCGGTTATAATGCATTCCTCCATAAATGGGAGTAAGCTGGGCAATCTCTTCCATTATTTCTCCCGGATTATTATAGTTCATATTATAACCCATCTTTTGAGCTAATTCGCAGATAATCTGCCACTCTGGTTTAGATTCACCTACCGGTTCAACAGCTTTTCTAATCCTTTGCACCCTTCTTTCAGTATTAGTTAAAGTACCATCTTTTTCAGCAATAGTAACTCCTGGTAAAACTACATCTGCCAATTCAGCAGTTTCGGTCACAAAAATATCAGAAACTACTAAAAACTCCGTTCTCTTTAGTGCTTCTCGAGCATGATTTAAATCAGGGTCAGACATAGCAGGATTTTCTGCCATAACGAATATGCCTTTAATTTTTCCCTCGTAGGCAGCATTTAATATCTCTACTACAGTTAATCCAACTTTATCGGATAGTTCTACTCCCCAGGTTTTGGAAAATTTTTCTCTAATTTGAGGGTCAATAACTTTTTGGTAACCAGAATAAACCTCCGGCAATGCTCCCATATCACAAGCTCCTTGTACATTACTCTGCCCACGTAGAGGGTTAACCCCGGCACTTTCTTTGCCTACATTCCCGGTAAGCATAGAAAGGTTAGCGGTAGACAAAACATTATCGGTTCCGGTAGTATGCTGGGTAATCCCCATTGAATAAATAAGAGAGACGGTGGGGGCAGTAGCATAAATCCGGGCCGCTTTTCGGATATCTTCTACTGGTATGCCAGTAATCTTTTCTACGACTTCTGGAGTATATTTAATCACAGCCTTTTTTAATTCTTCATAACCTTCTGTCCTTTGAGCAATAAATTCCTTATCTTCTAAACCCTCAGTAATAATCACATTCATTAATCCATTAAATAAAGCTACATCAGTTCCTGGTCTTTGTCTGAGCCATAAAGTAGCATATTTAACCAGTTCAATCTCTCGGGGATCAGCCACAATTAACTTTGCTCCATTTTTGGTAACTGCTTTTTTAATCTCCAGAGCAATTATAGGATGATTCTCGGTAGTATTAGAACCGGTAAGATAAATAACTGAAGCATGGGCAATCTCTTCGATGGAATTAGTCATTGCTCCACTACCGAAGGCTTGAGCTAAACCAGCCACAGTCGCCGAATGACACAAACGAGCACAATGGTCAACATTATTAGTTCCTAAAACTGCACGTCCAAATTTCATTAAAAGATAATTCTCTTCATTGGTACATTTTGCTGAAGATAATACGGCTAAACTATCACTGCCACTTTCTTTTTTAATTTGGATAAACTTACTGCTAATTAATTGGTAAGCTTCCTCCCAGCTGGCTTTCTCAAATTTACCCTTTTTCTTAATTAAGGGAGTAGTTAAACGGTCATCTCGATGAATATAATCATAACCGAAACGTCCTTTAACACATAGATTAATTCCATTGACTACACTCTCCGGATTAGAAGTAACTTTTATTACTTTTCCCTCTTTTACATTAAAGTCGAAATTACAACCACATCCACAGTAATTACAGGTAGTCTTTACTTTAGTAAATTCCCAGGCCCTTCCTTTTCCTTGAGCAGCTTTATCAATCAAAGCACCTACGGGACAAACAGCCACACACTGCCCACAAGAGACACAATTTGAATATTTTATTTTAGCCTTAAAACCAGGGGTCATTTTTGTTTCAAAACCCAAACTATTTCCTAATCCCGCTATAATCTCTGTTTTAGAGCCTCTATAACCAAAACCGATAGCATGTGATTGTTGAATTTCATTACATATTTCTACACATCTACCACATAAAATACATTTATTCAAATCCCTTACTATAAAGGGATTGGTTTCGTCTAAAGGTATCTCCTTATCATTTCGTCCAAATCTTGATTCTTTAATGCCTAAATCATAAGCAAGATTCTGTAAATCACAATCACCATTTTTTTCACAAGTCATACAATCTAAGGGATGATTAGAAATTAATAATTCTACAACAATTTTGCGTGCTTTTATAACCCTTTCGCTATTAGTATAAATTACCATTCCTTCTCT
>PFIP01000171.1 GCA_002782675.1 Candidatus Infernicultor aquiphilus | reverse complement strand
TTAAAGCTTGGTAAACTTCTTCTTCTTTTTCTCCGGCAATTCTATTACCGGATTCCACTTCAAATACTCCATACTCATTTATCTTTAAACCTCTTTTTAAAGCCAATTCTCTCAATTTGATATTATGAGCTTTGGAGCCGGTAAAATATTGAAGAGCTGCTCCAAAACTTATTGGCTCCACTACTCTTACATCTATATGAAGGTCATCCTTAGTAATAATGCTTGATTTGGTAGGTCCTTCCGCTAAAATTTCTCTGACTTGAGGAAGAGAAGTAAAGGTTCTCATTATCTTCTCGGGATTCTGGGAGGTTATTAAAATATCAATATCACCGATAGTCTCTTTCTTTCGCCTTAAGCTCCCGGCAAAGCTTATTTTATCCGTCTCTTTCAACTGACTCAAACTTTCTACCATCTCTTCGGCCAAAGGTAAAGCCCGACCTAAGAGAAATCTTTCTTTTCGCCTTTTATATAATTCTATTCCTCTTAAAATATTAGTTTCAGACTTTTCACCCATCCCTGGTAAGTCTTTAATCCGATGCTCTTTAACTGCTTTTTCCAATTTCTCTATATTATCTACGCCTAATTCTTCATATAGAAGTTTGGCTGTCTTAGGACCCACTTCGGAAATATCCAAAAGCTCTATCACCCCGGAAGGTATAGTCTCTTTTAATTTTTCATAATACTCAAGCTTACCAGTAGTTAAAAATTCCTCGATCTTTTTGGCAATACCGGTACCAACTCCTGGGATATTATTCAATCCTCCCTGGTGGTAAATTGTTTCTATATCAATAGGTAAGTTCTCTAAAACTAAAGTTATCTTTTCATAAGCTCTAATCTTAAAGGGGTTTTCTTCTTTGATCTTTAAAATTTTAGCAATTTGCTCAAATATTCTGGATAATTCTATATTTTTCAATTCCCTTATCCCTCTTCTCTAATCATAAAATGCTTTTTAAACTAATCCAATAACCTTTTCTCACCACGGATGGCTTGAAGTTCAGCAATATTTTGAGATACCTCCAGACAACCGAGATATTTGCCCTCTTTATCCTTTAAAGCATAATATTCAATCAAAACTTTCTGCTTTTCCTGATGAGGACCAAGGGGAAGATCAATCCAGAAACGAGCTTTCTCTCTTTTCCCTTCTTTCATCTCTTTTAATATTTTCTCCACTTTAGCTAAACTCTTTTTCGGATGACAGTTAGCTACCTCTTTGCCTAATACCCCTTCTGGTCTTTTAAATATTCTGGTAGTAGGTTTATTCCAAGCTAAAACTCTATCCTCAGCGTCTACTACGGAAAATTCAATAGGCATAGTTTCTAAAATTGCTTCTAATACCTCTTGAGATAATTTACCAATCATTTCTTTTCCTCCTTTAAATTTTTATAATTATAACTATATTTTTTCTGACTTATTTTTAATTTTAACTTATTTAAAAAATAGAATCAAGAAGCGCGAATTTACCTCAGTGGTAGAAATCCTGGTATCAAAGGCAGCTACTTTAATCCCTTTTAAACTATTAGCAGGAATGAGCTTTAGAAAGCTATTAATTGCTTTAAACGATTCTCTTGCCTTGCATAATTTCTCAAATTTCTCCAGTAAGAGATATTAGCTTTTTCTAATCAAGATAATCCTTATATTATGATGTACTATCAATCAAAAAGAAGAATATCTTTTCTTTGACTGGATAGATTTTTTAATTCTTCACTAAAACCTGACTTAGAAAATAAAGTAAAATATTTTTGTTTTACATCAAAAAAATTATCGGCCTTTCTTTCTAAATTATATAACTCATTCAGACCGACTTTTTTATTTTTCCATTTACATTCACCAATGGGGTAAAACATATCTAAACCAAAAGCGGAAGAAAGGATCATTAAGCGAATAAATACCTTTTCTCGATTTATAGAGATCTCCCTCCCCTGTCAATAATGATCCGGCGCGCCTGCTCTTCCCAGCATACCTGTACCAGGCCCGTATTGAGGGAGAAGGTATTGCTCCCGCTCCTGCTTAAAGCGCTGCAGCGCAGGGGTATAGCAGACCTCGATCTGCTGCGGCGTGAGCCCTTCTTCCAGGTAGCGGCCGATCTTATCGGTCCCCATTATCTTGTCGAAGGAGACAACATTTTTTGACGTACTCTTGGGAACCTGGAAATCTCCCAGCATAAAGGCATAGGCCAGGGCGTAAATGTCGCTCTTCGCCAGGTTAAAGCGGTACGGATCGAGAATCTCCAGGCGTACACCCCCCGCCGTCCCTCGCACTTCCGGGACAAAGAACACCCCGGGCAGCCCCGCCCCGTTGAGCAGTTCGGCATAGCGGACGGCATCGAGACCTTTCCCGCCAACCCAGCGGAATTTATCCGCCTGAAAAAGACCCGTCCCCTCTCCTAACCCAGTCGCCATGTAGCCATAAGCGGAGGTAAGATCGGGAATGTTGGGAGAAGTCTGCACAAAAGGCAGGCCTGTATCCTGGAAGGTCATAGTTCGATGGTAACCTTCCATGGGAACAACGGTCAGGGTAGCCCCGATACGGCGGTTAAAGAAACGAGCTAGTTCCCCGGCGGTCATACCGTGGGCCATAGGCAGGTTGTCTACCCCCATAAAGGATTTAAAAGGGTCTTCCAGCACAGGTCCATCCACGATCATCCCTCCCAGGGGGTTGGGGCGATCGAGGACGATTAGCGGTTTATTGTATTTCGCCGCCGCCACCAGGCAGTACTGCAGGGTGGACATATAGGTATAATAACGGGCGCCGATATCCTGGATATCGAAGAGGAGCACGTCGATCCCCTGCAACATCGCCAGCGTGGGCATTCTGGTGCTGCCGTAGAGGCTGTAAACAGGGATGCCGAACCGGGGGTGTAGGTAGGACTCTACCCACGCCCCGCCTCTGGCGGTCCCGTCGATACCGTGCTCGGGAGCATAAAGGGCGACCAGTTTGGTGCCCTCGGTGACGGCTAGAATATCGATAAAACTAATCCCCCGGCTGTTCACACCTGTTTGATTGGTAACCAATCCCACCTTTTTGCCTTCGATAAGGTGGTAATAGCTTTCCAGCAAGACCTCGTTACCCAGTTTTATCGCCGCTGTTGCATTACACGTTCCTGCGGCGGGAAAGGCCAGGATAACAACCACAAGGGCCAGTAAGCAAAATATCCTCCTCGTTTTCTCCTTATTTTTACCTGGGTTTAACCAGGGTCTATAATTAATTCTATTGATCATTAATAACGTTTGCCTTTCATTTTTGTTGCTTTTTTTTCCGTCTCCTATCACGCAAAATTTTCTTTCCAGACATATACATTAGGGAATGGCCCTCTTCATTCCGTTTATACCTAATTTTTGTCAATCACTACAAACCCCTTCTGCCTTAATCCTGCGTAGGCTGATATAGACTCAAAAATGCCAAAAAGAGGGATCAAAAAAAAGTAGTAAGGTTTTTTTGACATCATTACCCCATAAAGATAGATTACCCAATAGTATAGGCTTCCAGGAAAAGAAAACCAGAAGGCGGGTTCCCAGAAAAACCATAGGGGTTTCCAGAAAAACCATAGGGGTACCATTGCCCATGAACCAAATATTCCCAAAACCCAAATAAGCAATTTCAAGCCTGTTATTTCTTTCATTAAAAGTGGACAATATTTCCATTCCATAGCTATACCCTTAAACCATCGTCCTCTCTGCTTAATCAAATCACCAATAGAATTGGGAGATTTTATAGATACCTTAGTATTTGATTGCCAGGTTTTATAACCCCTCCGGACAAGTTCTGAAGCAAAACGAAAATCTTCAACTATAGAGGGATTACCATAGCCAATTTCTTTTAATACCTTTCCTTTGACCGTAAGAAGTTCTCCATGAAGCCCGGCAAGAGGTTGTTTTAAAAATCCGGTGAAGAACCGGAACATTGTCAAATCATTAAAGTAGCGTATAAAATCCATAATATAGGTGAGTGTGCTTTTCCCCTTTCTAGGAAAAAGCACTGGATTCATAGCTACATAACCCCTCTCTTCGTAATATGGTATCTCATAAAGAAAACTGTCGTCCAGAATCAAGTTGTCATCATCAATAAACGCATACCATTTGTCAGGTTGCACTTCTTTCTCTATAAAGTAGTTTATGGCCCTCCCCTTTCCTATTAAATCCTTACGATAAGACGCAGGAACAATAACTAACGAATTTTCCTGAAACTGAGGGATAGATTCACTTCCCTCATCAACTAATAACCACAAGTGATTATCTAGTTTCTCTTTGGTATAGGCGATGCACTCTAATAGAGATTTCTTCACTTTGTAATTAGCTACAGATACCAGGACACACTCCACATTTTCAGCTTTTTTCTTTCCCCTTTGAGGTCTATAAAATTGCCCCATGATCTCCAGAATAACAAAAATGGAGAAAACAGTCCAACAGAAAAAAACTACATACTGCAACAACTTTATTGCGTTCAATTCTTTATCTCCTTTTCTTGTTTTGCTTCACTTATTTTAAAGTACCGGAAGTATCGGGGTCAAATCTTTATTCTTGACAGTTAATTAAATTAACTGTCAAGAATAAAGATTTGACCCCCTTTCCCTTTAAGCCCATTTCCCTTTTCATAACCAAACATTACGGCAAAAAAGACAACCACCGGGGAGCAGATATGATTAAAATCTTATTTTTTTGATTGGTAACTATTCTTCCGACCTGTGGTTTATTTACCAACTGAATAGCAGGTATATCGAGCGTATTCTGAAATTTAATCAAGCTATTGGAGATATTTTCATCTGATAGCTTACATTCAATCAGCAGTGTAGGATGTTGATCTTTACAAATCAGAAAATCAATTTCTTCTTTTTCTTTATTGCGAATATAATGCATGGAAAAATCTCCTAATCCCAAATCGTTCCAATTCAAAATTGCCCTGTATAGCTCTAAGCCAATCATATTCTCAAAACGGATACCTCTATCATTTATTTGTGCATAGTCAAAAAGATAAACTTTTTTTCCCTTTTTAATTGCCCGGGAAATTTTAGGTATCCATGGTGATATTCGAAATATCAAATAGTTAATTTCAAATACTTCCAGCCAGGTTTTGACACTGTCCACAGATACCTGGACATCGATGTTTAATGAACTTAAAGAAAGAGGATTACCTACCTTTAGCGGTAAGAGGGAATACAAGATTTCCAGGGAATCAAACTTTTTGATTTGGGTTAAATCTCGAATATCCTCCCGAATTAACTGGTGCTGATAATTATTTGACCACAACCGGTAAAAATCTTTCTTACCTTTTAAAAAGGGTTCC
This sequence comes from Candidatus Infernicultor aquiphilus, assembly GCA_002782675.1. Classification (GTDB taxonomy): domain Bacteria; phylum Atribacterota; class Phoenicimicrobiia; order Phoenicimicrobiales; family Phoenicimicrobiaceae; genus Infernicultor; species Infernicultor aquiphilus. The sequence goes on along the minus strand of PFIP01000171.1, from coordinate 1,009 downwards.
GGAAATCCACTAAGCTCAAAAAGATCACCCCACAAACCATAGTCCGTCTGATTATCCTCTTGAAAATGAAAGGGATTGCTTATGAAATCAGTTATCGAATTTTGTTTATTGATCAATTCTGAATAGGTAAAAGGCAATAGATGGAATTTCATATATCTGCCGGCCAGGGAATCTCCCCCTTCTTGATACAAATCTAATCTACCACTACCGGTAACCAGAATCTTGTATTCTTCAGCAAATCGGTCATAAACTCCTTTGAGATAATTCTTCCAATTGCTGTATTTATGAATTTCATCAAAAATAACCAACGGAATCGATTCATCCATCCGGTCGACTTTCTCAAAAAAGTAAGGATCCCGGATCAATACTTTCTTGCTGGGAATATCATCCCAATTAAAGTAAACTTGATTGTTAAAACCCCTGGCAATTATCTTTGCAAAGGTCGTTTTTCCGCTTTGCCGGGGACCGGATAAAAATACCATATTTTTATAAGAGGATAGCTTTTGCCATATTTTCTGATAAAGGATTCTCTCTTTCATAGCACCCATAATACTAATTAATTCGAAAAAAGTCAAGACTATTTTAGATAAGACTTGAAAAAAGTCACTTTCAATAATAAAATCTCGACTTCTCTCTCTTAAGGTTCACTTTTCAAATTACAGTTTCCAACATCTTTCCAATATTAGTAAACCAATATTGCGAGTGTTCTGGAAATCTTTGACGTGCCGTTGAAGCATCTCGAGAGATAAAAAATAATTTTACTCCTACTTTAAATCCATGGTAATTAATTTCTTTAAACTTTTCTCCGAAAATGTTTTTGTATCCATTGAGTTTATCTGCCCAACCCGAATGTTCAATCCCTTTTGGATCAACGAAAACAATAAAGTATTTATTGCCCTTTTGAAGCCAAAAAATGAAATCTGGATTAAAATTACTTATTTTATTTTCATTTGGATTATAGTAGGGGATATAAACTTCATCTAAACTCTCATCTAATTTACTAAACATC
>PFIP01000050.1 GCA_002782675.1 Candidatus Infernicultor aquiphilus | reverse complement strand
CTTCTTTTCAAAGAGTTCTCGCAGGAATTGTTTCGAACCCTTACCCCAGGCGGCGTCACGTCCCACGCCGAACCAGCCTTTTTTCTGCAAGAAGTAGAGAAAGACAATCTGCCCTAATAGTTTTTTAGCAAAGTCAACGGTGTTGACACTCTTGGCTTCAAAATCGGTTTTGATATTGGAATTATTTTGAACCAACTCATCCAGCGCTTCCTTGGTGCGGATAAATAGATCGCGGTATTTATAAAAGAACTCTTTGGTAACGGATTCAATATTAAAGGCTTCTTCCAGTTCTGCCAGGGTGGGATTATGTTCGTCGTTAGCCAAGATATTGACTAACCGGCTCTGGGCAGTATGGCTCTTTTCATTTTCGCCCACCAGAAACGACCAGCGCCGGGCAGGGGTTAACTCCTCTTCTACCTTCATTTTTCCGGTTGGGGCCTGTTCAAACTTATAATCCATCTTAACCAGTGAAAAGCGCCAGTCAACTTCGTCCGGTGCTACATAAGCAACCAGAGCCGCTTCCTTTTCATTGGAACTGCCGTATTTCCCCTGTAAATATCCGGCAACAAAATTACGCTGCATGGTACGGGCACTTGCCAGGGAAGTTTCTTTCTGAAGTTTTATGATAAGAATATCAATTCTGTTTTCACCATCATTAAATTTCCCTATTCGCTCAAGTGAGCTTATATATTGACGGTAAGCATCAGGGATGTAGCTCCCATGATAATTAAAGGGTGCGTGTTCAATATGGTTTAAAAGTTCTTGGACAAAAGTCGTGAAGCGCGTTTTATCAAAAGGCTGTTCAAAGGTTTTTTTAATCCAGTCTCGTGCCTGTTGTTTATCCATCATTCCTCCTCTGTTAAATACAATGATAAAATAACTTCTCGTTTGCCAAATATCGCCGGGTTCTGTTCGGCATAATGTCCTTCCAGCAGCTTTGCCGGAATATGAGTTTGAAGAACAGCCAGTACCTTAAAGGGGTTGATAATTTCATTCTTGAGACCATCTAATGCTTTTAAAGTTTGTTTTGCTGTCTGTTTGGGCAGGCCGCCTTCTTCCAGCTGGGTTAAAACTTTTTTCAGGTACAACTCCTGGTCTTCGGTCAATTTTTGGGTGTTTTTCAGAGTTGCTTTTATGATTTTAAGAATACATGCCGCGTTGTCGCGTCCACCCCTCTGTCTTTGGATGGGTAGTTCTTCAGTAGTAGCTAAAATAAAAGCTTCTTTATTTTTATCAAGCAGGCCATAAAATTGTTCGGGAAGTTTTTTCTTTGGTTCATCGGGGGTGCTTTCCAACAATTGGGCTGCGGAAATAAAATCAAGTTCTTTGACTTCCGAGTTGGTAGTGGCTAAGAAAAATTTCTGGAGTTTCCCCCGCCGAAAGTAAGTAATCAGAGAATTAGCCTGTTTGGTATGATATTTTGAGGTGCGCGCTTTTTTAGGCAGTCTTTTAATTTTTTCAAAAAGGTCGGGATCTTTATCGCGAATCTCTTTGATAGTATGGAGATATTTTAATTCGCTATCCCCGGTGTCATCTTCGCCCTCCAGGGTCTGTTTGGAAATTAAGCGGTTAAAAAGTTCGTGGGAGCCGATAGGTTCACCCTCGGTCAATAGCTCGGCATCACCACCCAACAGGGTTAAAAAGGCATTGATTTTAGCTTCCGCCGCCTCTTTTAGCTTAATCTGATCATTGGATTGGACGGTGGGAAAAAAATTAAAGGTGTAAATTTTTTTAAAAGTTGTATCCACCCGATTAATCCGCCCTACCCGCTGCATCATACGGGTCGGGTTCCAGGGGATATCGTAGTTGATCACTGTATTGGAACGGTGCAGGTTTACCCCTTCAGAGAGGACTTCGGTTGAAACCAATATACGATAATCATTTTTCTGATCCCGAGCTCGGGCATCAAAGTTCTCGATGACTTTATTGCGGGTAGCCTCACCCGAACCACCGGTATAACATAACACTTTATCCGGATATTTCTTATTTAAGTTCTTGAAAAGATAATCAGCAGTTTCCTTTGATTCCGTAAAAATAACCAGATGATTTTTTTGCAAGCCCGAATCCGAGGACAATTCAGAGAGGATTTTTAACAGCTTTGGATCACGGTCAAGGTGCATCCAGAGTTTTTTGATTTCCAGCAAAACATCATAGTCATGCTGCAGGTTATCCCTATATTCTGAGGTAAAATCGCTGCTGGCAAATTGTTCGGCTTTACCTTCATCAATCAGATACTGGACAGCGGCATCATCATCATTTTCGAGCAGTTCAAATATTTTATTGGTATACTTTTTGCTCACATATACCCTGCCATTATCAAACTCCTGGATAAACATCGCGTAGGAATGCAAGAATCGGTCTATCGAATTTCTAAAGGCAAAGAAGCTGCTTTCCAGGCGTTTGACCAGCAGGATTTTCATAAACCGGCCCATGTTTCGCTGGGCTTGTTGCTCAAGCTGATTCACTTCTAGCTTACCTTGATAGTAAAGTAAGGGCATGTAACGGGAATATTTGAACTCTTTCGCAATTAAACCGATAGTTTTGCTGAATATTTCATCTTCTTTTTCATTAAGTTCATAAAAGAGTGGGGCTGGTTTCTCCACATCCGGAAATTTCAGTCCTTGCTCGGTGATATCTTTAGAAAAATATTTTTCTATTTCCTTCCGGGTGCGGCGCACCATTAAATATTTCAGGACTTTTTCACGTATTTCCCGCGCGTTTTCTTTTACAATACGGATATATTCGGGATAATCTTTCTTCCGGTCCAGTTTTTTTAGTCTCTGTTCAAGATGGCTAAAGAAACTTTCCAGATTGGGTAGATTGGGGATAGTGCTTTTTCTGGCTTTTTGGAACAGTTTCAATAGGCTGAGAATATCTTTCGGAGCATTATTATAAGGGGTAGCGGTTACGAGAATTACTCTCTTCCCGCGACAGATTTCCGCCAATTTCTCATAGGTAACCGTTGTTTCGGTTCGAAAGCGGTGCGCTTCATCGATGATGATGTTGGTGTATTTTTCAGTTCCTCTCGCAAGCAGGTGATCTAATTTCCCTATGGATTCAAACTCGGTTTGAGGTACATGGAAATCAAAAAACACATTGGTCCAGGAGCCGGGATTGGATTTTTCCAGCAGTACTGGCGGGGCGATGACCAGGGTTCTGCCGTCCAGCTGGCCTGCCAGCATAGCAGAGATATAGGTTTTACCTAACCCTACGACATCCGAAATGAAAACACCGCCGTATTCGAGCAGTATCTTCTTAGCGTTTAAAACAGCCTGTTCCTGATATTCCAGCTTTTTAAAATCTGATGGAAAGTATTTCGCGAATAATTCTTCGGATTGACTTAACTCATCCTTAAAGTATTCATATAATTGCTTTAGGTAAAGCTGATAAGGGGTAATATTTTGATTAAGCCAGGTTTTATTTTCAATAGTCTGGATATATTTTTCACTGATATCAACTGCATCTTTCCAGAGATCTTCAAATTTTTCCCTGGCAAAAGAATAGTCCGCACTATTTTTTAGTTCAACATTAAATTCAAGATTATCAACAAGTCCAGCCTGGGTTAAGTTACTGGAACCGGTAATAACCCTTCCGGTATCTCGGTCGCCTTCTGTAAAAGTCATAATATATACCTTAGCGTGGATATTCCGGGCAGGATAGGCTTTTATTTCCAATTTTTTACTACGAACCCATTCGATGAATTTAGTTACCCCTCGCTCTACTTTACTATTATCCTCTGACTCTTCCAGTTCTTGCTCAATATATCCTTCAATCACCTGTTTGGTTTCAGCATGAGAGAACGGCAAAGATTGCGGTCGATTCTCATTGCAACTTGATAATAATTCGTAAGTTTTTCGATTAGCACTGATCCCAATGAGGATGCGGATTTTTTCTGTATTTTCCAATGAATTATAAATAGCATAAAACCCACTGGTATAAAAATAACCAACCAGGCAGTCGAATAATTTAGAACCTTTAATCAAGACCTTAAATCGGTCTTTTAAATATTTTCCTTTCTCATTAGTAATAAAAGTTAGATCTGTATTCATTATTTAACTTACCTCAATTATATTTTTTGAACACGTCACGGAGTCCGTGCATCTTAGAGGATTAAGACACTCCTTTCTTATCCACACAAAGAAGTTACCGAGCTCAAATCTTTATTTTTGACAAATAATTTAATTAACTGTCAAGAATAAAGATTTGAGCCCATATCCAATGCCTTATCCAATATTATGTTTTTACGAATATTTTCATATAGTTTGTAGATATTTCTTCTAATATCCTCTTGTTACAAATTCGTAGATAGAAATAAACCTCAAGAAGATAAGATATTTTTTCATTCCAATTCTTTTCCTGGCTTTGTAATGCCTTTTGATCTAGAAAGCTTTCAAGTTTTATAAATTCCTCAGTCTCTTGAAGGCTATATTTTCTCAGATCTCTCAAGGTAAGTTTTATTTGATAAGGCAATGTCTTCTCATAAAGGTCGTAAATTTTTATTATTTTATTTATTGAATCATTATCTGTAGTCAAATCCAAGGCCATATCCACACCTAAAAGAAACCCCATATCTTCAGTGATACTCTTATAAGATTCATCGAGTTCCTTTTCACGATTTTGATAATACTCAAAAAGTTTTTCTGAAGCAGAATATGCATATTTTTTCTCTAACTCTCTAAGTTTTCCTTCAAATTGTGATTTTCCTACTTTGTAACCAAATATTGCAGTGATAATGGCAGGCCCTACAATTTTAGCTACTTCTACGATACCACTTGTTATTGTCTTAACGTTTTCTATATCCATCTCCGCTCCTATGTGTCAGTGAACAATACTTTTTTATACTTCAAGATTTTATATTTACCTTATTAAATAGTCACCGGAGAGCAAAAAAATAAATCTCTTCTATTTTTCTATATCCTAATATTAATTCGACAAAAGGTTGGGAAAGTCCTTCTTTTTTGTGAATTAAGTTATAAAATACAAGGGTTCTCAATTCACCTATTGACCAATTTGCCAATTCACCAATAAATTAATTAAATCATTTACTAATTTAGAAACAATCTACCAATTAAAATAATCTACAATCTTCCGATCAGCCAATCAACTTAGTTAGTCAGTTACCCGGTTTGCCAGTTTGTCAGTTAAGATTGCCGCGCTCTAATAACCCAGGTTCGTAAGGACAGAAAATGTTTCACCCCCACCTTAATCCTCCCCCTCGAAGGGGGAGGAAATATTGAAAGAATCTTCCCTCAAAGGCAAGGAATATAGGGAAAATGTTCTGTCAAG
>PFIP01000039.1 GCA_002782675.1 Candidatus Infernicultor aquiphilus | reverse complement strand
ATAATGGTTTCGCCAAAAACTGTCTCTTCCCTGTACAAAGCGAAAGATAGAATGGCTATCTACATAATAGGCCAGAGGGAATCCATATTTTAATAAAACATATTCTAAGGCCAGGATATGTTCCCAGGTGGTCTCTCTTTCTACCAGGACAGCATACAAGATTAACCTGCTGTAATCATCAAGTGAGGTAATCAGATACCATTTTCTGTCAGCATAAGGGGCAAACAGGTGATGAGAGGAATCGTGTTGGATAAGTTCTCCCGGGTAATTAGTTATTACCTCTCTATCATGAGCTTTTCTCTTTGGTTTTAAGAAATAAAAATTATTTCTCTTGGCTCGGTCGATGATGGTAGGTAAAGATACCTTCTGGCTATATTTTTGTTCTAAAAGATCTTTTACATAACTGTAGTTGTAATACTTAATCGGTACTTCTTTTGCTTTGATTAATTCTTTTTCGATCTTTAGTTCTTGGATAATATTTGCTTCAATTTCTCGGTCGATTCTGTAATTACTAGTATTCCTTTCATACTGGATAGAAAAGTTATCTGGGTCATTTCGATATTTGGTCAGTAATTCAAAGAATCTACTTCTCTTGATTCTAAGAATCTGCAAGATATAACTAAGTTTGATTTCTCCTTTCGAATATTTTTCTAAAAGCGATTTAACCTGACCATCGGTAAAGTTTTTGTGTAATTGTTTGGACATAATTTAGAACCTCTTTTCTTTTTAAGATTTAGTTCTAAATTATACCTTTTTACTGTTTTTAGGTAGTCCACTTTTATCTTTTAAATCATTAAAAAACAGTCCAGTTTTATCTTTTATTTGACAATAAAATTCTTTTGCTTGACAGTTATAATTATATATGCTAAAATTTTAAAAATTAAATATATAAATGGAAGTGTGCCTAGGGTTCCGTTTTTAAACAAAAAGTCTGGACCAAGCGGCACAAAGCATTTTAATGAAAGTTTAATGCTACACTTTCGGGATAAAAGCCTGGAGGATAGGTTCCATAAATTAAAATTGAACCAATCTTTCAGGCTTTTTTATAAATAAAAACAGAAAAAGTTACTATATAATTTATTGTGTTTATTTCTAAAATATTTTTTGCATTATTTTATTCTGTTTTTAATAAAGGGAGGTGATTACATCTAAAAAAATAGAGTTTGGTTAGATTTTAGGTTACGGAAATTATTTAAATACATATTAATTAAAAGGAGATCTAAAAATGAATAAGAAATTGCTAATTTTATTAATTTTAGTGTGTTTTTTATTTTCTGTTTCAGTCGCCTCGGCAAAATTGGTTAAAATTGGTGGAGTCGCTTGCCTGACAGGGGGTGCAGCTACTTATGGAGCTTCTACTAAAAATGGTTGTTTATTAGCCTTTAAAGCAGTAAATGCTGAAGGCGGAGTTGACATCGGAGGAACAAAATATTTAATCAATTACATTTTTGAAGATGACCAAGGTTCTGCAGAAGTAGCCGCTAATGCCTTTCGTAAGTTAATTGACCAAGACGAAGTAGTAGCCATTATTGGTTCAGTAATGAGTAAATGTACTTTAGCCGGCGCTCCTATTGCTCAAGATGCTGGCGTTCCAGTTATTAGTCCAACTTCTACTAATGCCCAAGTTACTCTTACTGGCGATTATATTTTCCGAGCCTGTTTTATTGATCCCTTCCAGGGTGCTGTAGTTGCTAATTTCAGTTATAATGACTTAAAAGCAAAAACTGCAGCAGTTATCTTTGATAATGGTAATGACTATACTAAGGGAATAGCTGAAGTCTTTAGAGAAAGTTTTGAAAAGTTAGGCGGCAAGGTAGTGGCTTACGAATCTTTTACTGATGAAGATAAAACTACTGATTTTTCAGCCCAATTAACCAACATAAAAGCGGCTAATCCGGAGGTAATCTTTTTAGATGCCTACTATTCCGCTGCTGCCCTAGAGGCAAAACAAGCCCGCGCTTTAGGAATAACCGTTCCTTTTGTAGGTCCAGATGGTTGGGATTCAGCAGAATTTCCTAAATTAGGTGGAGAGGCAGTAGAGGGAGGACATTTCTGTACTCATTATTCAGCTGAAGACCCCAGACCAATTGCGCAGAACTTTGTAAAAAAATACACCGAAACTTATGGACAAACTCCTGATGCCTTAGCTGCTTTAGCCTATGATGCAGCCTTAATTTTAATTGATTCTCTACAAAGAGCCGGTTCTACAGATGGCGCGGCAATTAGAGATGCTATCTTTGCAACTAATTTAGAATGTGTTTCAGGCCAAATTATTTTTGATGAAAATAGAAATCCTATTAAAAAGGCGGCAGTGCTTAAAGTGGAAAACGGTAAATTTGTCTTTGTAAAATTTGTCCAGCCATAAAAAGATAAAAATATCTAAAAATATATTATAGATATTTAATAAACTTTCTATAACAGGACATTGCAAAAAGCAATGTCCTGTTATATTATATAAAACAGTAAAGATATTTTCTAAAAAATTGGGAAGAATATGACTAAAAAACAATTATCTGATTCTATAAATAATAATATATTGACTTACAATAAATTGACAAATTGGAAAAAATACGTTTTTATTTCTGTAATTATTCTATTTTTTTTATTTTTATATGTTTTATCTTTTGGAATTAAAGTTTTCTTACAACAATTAGTAAATGGAATCCAATTAGGTAGTATATATGCCTTAATTGCTTTAGGTTATACTATGGTTTATGGAATTGTTAAACTTATTAATTTTGCCCATGGTGACCTTTTTATGTTTGGCGCGTATATCTCTTATTTCTTGGGTAACTATTTTATTGCGCATAATTTTCATTATTCTTTTATAATAGTTTTGATTTTTTCTATGGCATTCACTGCCTTACTAGGAATGACTATAGAAAGAATTGCTTATAAACCTTTAAGATTTAAACCAAGATTAGCGGCTTTAATTACTGCTTTAGGTGTTTCTCTATTTTTAGAGAATTTTTTTGCCCTTTCTCCTGAGAATATCCCTTTTCCCTTAAATAAAATTGTATTTGGCCCACGGTTCCTTCCTTTTCCTGCCTTAATTTCCGATAAAACCTATAATCTAGCTGGAATCTCCATTAATAACATTAAGATTTTGAATATTATAATAACTGTTATTCTTATGATTTTATTACAGTATATTGTAAAAAAAACTATGATCGGAAAAGCTATGCGGGCAGTAGCTTTTCATAAAGATGCCTGCCTGATGATGGGTATAAATATAAACAAAATTATAACTATAACTTTTGGGATAGGAACTTCACTTGCTGCTGCGGCAGGTACATTATTTGCACTTACTTATGGGCAATTACAATCACCCTATTTAGGAATCTGGCCCGGCCTTAAAGCCTTTATCGCCGCAGTTTTAGGAGGTATTGGAAGTATCCCGGGAGCTATGTTAGGAAGTTATGTAATGGGTATCTCCGAAACCTTTGCTACTTCTATTAATTCCAATTTTGGCTACGGTATTGCCTTTGTAATCCTGATCGTAGTTTTAATATTTAAACCGGCAGGACTTTTAGGAAAATTCACCAAAGAAAAGGTATAAACTGATGAAAATTATAAAAAAAATTATTAATCTAATCAAAGAATATTATAAATTTATATTAATAACCGTTCTGGTTTATTTATTAATTGAAATACTTAATGGTACTATTCCCATTGTTCCTCGCCTTCTTAACCGTTATTATATGCAAATCCTTATGTTTGCTTTAATAAATATTATAATGACGGTAAGCTTAAACTTAATCAACGGATTCACCGGACAATTTTCGATTGGCCACGCTGGTTTTATGTGTATCGGGGCATACACTTCAGCTTATTTTACTACTATTCTATTTAAGGCAGCAAAAATGGCTTATTTCCCTCAATTAGCACTTTTTATTTTTTCTCTAATTATGGGAGGATTAATTGCCGCAATTGCTGGATATCTCATCGGACTCCCCACTTTAAAATTAAAAGGTGACTATTTAGCCATAGTTACTTTAGCCTTTGGTGAAGTAGTTCGCTCAATTGTCCGCGCTTCTGATGAAATTTCCGCTTTTTTAAGACAGATAGGCTTAGTTCAATACTCTGAAACCATTGCAAAAATAAGTGGTCCCCGAGGATTATCAACCATACCAGCCCTTTCTAAATTTTGGTTAGTATATGTTATTGCTATATTATCAGTTATAATTATGCGTAATTTTATTTACTCTACTCATGGTAGAGCCTGTCTTTCTATAAGGGAAAACGAAGTTGCCGCGGAGACTATGGGCATTAATACTACTCGGTATAAAATTATTGCTTTCAGCTTAAGTGCTTTTTTTGCTGGTGTCGGGGGCGGACTCTTTGCTCATGTCTTAAGATTTATTCACCCTGACAATTTCAGCTTCATAAAATCAATTGATTACCTTATTTACCTTTATGCTGGTGGAATGGGAAGTATTACTGGTTCTATTCTGGCTGCAACTGGACTTACTATTTTTCCAGAATTTTTAAGAGTAATTAACTTTCAACAATGGAGAATGGTCATCTACCCCTTACTTTTAATTATATTAATGTTAAGGAAACCGGATGGTATCTTTGGTAATCGTGAATTTTCATTTTTGGTCCCCAAAAGGAAAGAGGTAAATTAAGTGGTGATTTTAGAATTAAAAGATTTATGCTGTTACTTTGGCGGTCTAAAAGCGGTGGAAAAATTTAATACCCAAATTAAAAAGGATGAGTTAGTTGGCCTAATTGGGCCCAATGGAGCAGGTAAAACTACTGTATTTAACGTGCTCACCGGGATATACCCTCCTACTTCTGGAGAAGTTATTTTTCAAGAAGAAAATATCGGAGGGCTTCTTTCCCATAAAATTACTCAAAAAGGAATTGTCCGCACCTTTCAAAATATCCGTATTTTTCCAAACCTTAATGTTTTAGAAAATATTATTATTGCCTATCACTTTCGTACTCACTATAGTATCTTCTCGGGCATACTAAGAGATGAAAATTATCATCGTGAGGAAGAGGAAATGAATAAACAAGCTATGGAATTACTGCGACTTTTTGATTTACATACTTACTGTAATAACTTAGCGGGAAGTCTCCCTTACGGTGAACAGAGAAAATTAGAAATAGCCCGAGCTTTAGCGACTAAACCAAGTTTACTTCTACTCGATGAACCGGCAGCCGGAATGAATCCTTATGAAACTATCAAATTAATGAAATTAGTTAAAAAGATCAAAGAAGATTTTCAATTAACTATTTTCTTAATAGAACATCATATGCAATTTGTAATGGGAATTTGTGAAAGAATTATGGTAATGGATTTTGG
>PFIP01000117.1 GCA_002782675.1 Candidatus Infernicultor aquiphilus | reverse complement strand
ATGCCAATAATACTTAAATTAGCTCCTCGAGGAGAAAAACCATAAGATTGTAATTTTTGACGTAACTTACTTTCAGAAAAAGATGAAAAGTTCTCTTCATCTTCCTGACGAATATAGTTTGCTATAATAGAATAAGAAGAATCTATTAGCGGTACCCCTAAAATTAAAATAGGGATCAATAAAGTTAAAGCAGCAGTACTCTTGGATACCCCTACCATAGCAATTACCGCTAATATAAATCCAAAAGACATATAATAAGAAGAAAAATTACCCCGAGGAAGATATTTAATATAAATAAATGATACCGTGGCTATAATTAAGGACAGAATTTCTGCCAAAATTAATCCTTGTCTCTGGATAAGAGATACTGCTAAAAAAGTCAGAGAGGCAATAAAGATAATATAGGGAGTAATGCCTGCTAATTCATCGGTCTGGCTGATAGAATTGGTGATACTTACCAGCCAGATTATAGTCAAGGGGATGGACAAATATTTAAGATAAATATACCCTCCAGAGGAAGAAGGGTCTCGCAAAAATTCTATTTTAATTCCAGAATAGATTATAATTAAAGAAATTAAAACCTGAAATATAAGTTTAACCCCTACCGAGAGTCCCTTTTTTCTATCTACTCTCCCTAAGACAATCATCAGTATACTAGAGATGGCAATACCTATAGCTTTAGACATTATTCCACTTTCTAACATATATTTATATCTATTCCTTTAATTATTTCTTTTTTTATAACTTTATTTTCCGTACTGTTTCTTATCTTTTTCTTCCTTAACCTAAAACTTAATTAACTTAATTCGACAAAAATATTTAAAATCCTTTTTTAAAAATACATTTTTCCCGATTAACTAGTAAATATTTTCTTTAAACCAATGAACCGTCTTTTTTAAACCTGCTGACAAGTCAACTTCAGGTTGCCATCCCAAAACTTCCTTAATTAGATGGCAATCCAAAATATTCTTCCTTAAATCCCCTGCTCGGGGTGGTCCATAATTTGCGGGATGAGGAAATTTAATAATTTCTTTTAAAAGAGAAAAGAGCTCATTTACAGAAGCCCCTCTTCCTACTCCCAGATTAAAACCATTAAATTTAAATTCTTTTTCAATTTCTTCTCCCTGAATGACCTTAGATAATTTTAACACATTTTGCAGAGCGAGTAAATTAGCTCGAGCTACATCTTCTACATAAATATAATCTCTGATATATTCTCCATCACCATTTATAGTAGGAATCTCACCTTTTAACATCCTTTGAATAAATATAGCGATTACCCCGGCTTCACCGTAAGGGTCCTGACGTGACCCGTAGACATTTCCATATCTTAGTGAAACATAAGGTAGATTATAATTTTTTCTATAAAAATCAAGATAATGTTCTACAGTGACTTTACTAATTCCATAGGGAGATTGAGGTCTAAAAGGATATTTTTCAGTAATAGGAAACTGTTGTGGTTCACCATATATAGTACCTCCACTGGAGGCAAACACTATTCCCTGGACTTGGTAATTTACACAACATTGTAATAAATTTAGAGAACCTAAGATATTAGTCTGGGCATCAAACAAAGGGTCTTTTACCGAAAGAGATACGCTAATCTGAGCAGCTTGATGACATACATAATCCGGCTTTTCTCGTTTAAACATTTCAGCGAGTCCTTCTTGATTGGTAATGTCTAAATTATAAAACTTAACTTTTTTATTTAAATTTTCCATTCTTCCTGAAGATAAATTATCAACTACTACCACTCTATAATTATTTTCGATAAGCAAATCTACAATGTGTGAAGCGATAAAACCCGCTCCACCAGTAACCAAAACTTTCTTTTTCATAATGACAAATTTAGTGCCTGGCACCTTTTTTGTCACCTCCTTTTTCCTATAATTAATTACCATACTATAACTAAAGCAATTACACTGCAGATGATGCTAATCCCCCATAATAAGAGAACTACGTTTCGATGTGTTATACCCTGAGCTAAAAGACGATGGTGAAGATGCCCTTGGTCTGCTTGGAAAATAGGATGATGACTTCTATATCTCCTCCAGATAGCAAAAAGGGTATCGAAAATAGGCAGAGCCAGAATAATAATAGGAATAAAAATAAAGAAGGCCTGCTCACTCTTTAGTACCCATAAAGCCCCTATAGAAGCTAGCATAAAACCCGCGAAAGTACTACCCGAATCTCCTAAAAATATCTTTGCAGGGTAAAAGTTATATTTCAAGAAAGATAGCATACTCGCAGCCAGAGCAATAGATATAAGATTAAGAGAAGTAAAATTCTGTTTTAATCCTAAAATAAAAAAAGTAATTAAGGTAATAATGGTAACCCCGCAGGCCAACCCATCCAAACCATCTATTAGGTTGATAGAATTAGTAATGCCTACTATCCAGAAGATTAAGAAAGGATAAAAGAGATAACCTAACAAATCAAAACTTTTTAACTGATTTACTATAAAACTATTTATTAAATTACTGTTATATATAATCACCAATAAAGCTGGTATCATTTGAATTACGAATTTATATTTAGGGGAGAGATCTACAATATCATCTACTACACCTAATAACAGAATAATTACCCCACCTATCAAAAGAGTTTTAAACTGTCCTTCTATCTGCACTATAAACAGCAAACTCAATAAAAAACCAAAAAATATAACTATCCCTCCTAAATTGGGGGTAGCTTCCTCATGTACTTTGCGGTGACCGGGTAAATCTACCATATTTTGTTTTTTTCCAACGCGAGCCATATAAGGAGTTAAGATATAGGAAACAACAAAAGCGATAACGCCAACTTCTATATATTTCAATAAACATTCTCCTCTTTTTTAAAATTAGCCAATTTATCGATGGGTTGGTTTATAAATTCGCTAATTTATCTGGCCAATTCTTTCTTTAAATTTTCTATACCAGCTACCGGTGAAGGATCAATCTGATTTAATATAGCTAAATAATAGCTCACTAAATCGCCCAAATAGATTAGTGAAAACATCCGAGCCAATTTACTCTTACCTTTAGTGGTGCAAACTATAAACTCTGCTACTTTATCTTCGATAATCTTTCGGGTAATCTCTCTTCTTTGTTCTATCCGCAAAGACCCCTCCTCTTTGTCTTCCAAATAAATAATTTTAACCTGTCGGTTTATATTATTTTCTATTTCATAACCAACAATTTCGTTATGATTTAATTCAGAAAATACATTCCAGAAACAGGGCCATTTACTGTTTTCATTCATCTGAGTTTTCCAGCGCATGGCGACTGCTTCTAATAATCCTTCAGAACCATAAACCAAAGGTAGATATTGGTATAAGTTCAAAGCTATCTTTTTAGCCAGATTATTTTTAAGGGGAGATCTACTTCTATATTCTTTAGAGAGTTCCTCTAGAACATTGACCGTTTCTTTTATCTCTTCATTTCTTCCTTTTATCAAACCTAACTTTTCTAATACTTTTAATATAGGAAAGAATAAATAGGAAATGGCGGCTCGAGGCTGAATCCCTGATGGTACTTTAATAATAGGAAAGTTATTTTCTATGGATAGAGTTTCGAATTTACCTCCTGAAGTTAAAGCAATAACTCTGGCTTTAACTTTTAGACACTTTTTTAAAGTAGAGAGAGTTTCTTCGGTATTCCCAGAGTAACTTACTGCAAAAACTAAAGAATCTTTATTTACAAACTTAGGGATATCGTAACCGCGAATAACTATTATGGGAATAGGTAATTCGTCAGCCAAATAAGTAGATAGTAAATTCCCTCCTATGGCAGACCCTCCCATCCCCAATACCACAATATTTTTTAATTTCTGGACAGAAATAGGGGATATTTGGGAGGAAATGGAAAATTCTTGGCCTAAACGTAAAGCATCTTTCATCTTCTGAGGAAAATCCTCTAACAACTCTATCATATTGGCCTTATCTAGCACAGAAAAATTTCCCTCTAATATTATCCTTACATTCTCTTTACTTTTTCTTATCTCCTCCATAATCTATCCTGCCCTCCCCTCAATTATTTTTACTTTATGTCTATATTCTCATATTTTATAACATATCACACAACCATCGCATACTCAAGCACAAAAATGACAAATTTAGTGCCAGGCACTTTTTTTGTCTAAAGGTAAAAAAAGGTGCCTGGCACTAAATTTGTCATTTATTTAAAAGGCTCAGGGAGCCGCAGATAACCAGGGATAAAAACCAATGTCTCCACCTGTTGCACTCCAATAAGCCCAATCGCTTGAAATGGTGGTATTATTAGGATTTCTAGGATATTTGGGACCAGCAGCGTCCCCCCACCAATTATACAATGCTTTAATAGTATGGGGAGTTTCATTGCTAACACCATGAATGCTGTTCCCGGTAATATTATTCTTTCCAACACTTCCTCCTTCTCCTCCCCCAATGTCCGGATTAACTAAAGCGCCCCAAGTCAAATTATAATCAATTAATACTCCATAACTATTATTATTAATAGTATTATAAGAAATAATCGGGGTAGCACTCTCTCGACAATAGATACCAGTATTACTATTATTGCTTATATCATTTCTGGTAATCTCAGATGAAGAATTACCACAGGTACGTATTCCATACTGATTAGAAACTATAGAATTATTTTTAATTATCCCTGCTCCTCCTGTAGCAATCTCTATTCCACTATAGTTATTGTTTTTAATATTATTATTCTCAATAGTAGGGCTAGAATTGCTATAGTTTATACCATAACTAGTATTATTTTGTATTATGTTATTGTTTATACTTATGAAGGAATAATTGTTAAAATATATTCCAACACTAGTGCTATTATTGCCATCGATAGTAAATCCAGATATTGTGACATTATCGGCTTCAATAGTAATTAAATTTCCAGCATATCCAAGTCCGTTTATAAAAGTAGATTCCTTTCCAGCTCCCTGGAGAACAATTCCTTTATTTATTATCAACTTTTCATTATAAGTCCCTGCGGCTACTATAACCGATTTTCCAGGTGGAACTGTAACTATCCCCTCAGCTATGGTGTTAAAGGGGTGGGTTTCGGTCCCATCTTCTGTCCCGCTGGCATTTCCTGCATCTACATAAGTATTGGGGTCATACTCTATTATTGCGGTTACGGCAGAGCTTTGATTACCGGCGGCATCGCAAGAAGTAACCGATATATTGTTGGTTCCTTCAGAAAGATTATAAGAATAAGACCAATCTGTGGATAAATTAAGAGAAATAACTACTGTTCCGTTTAGCCATATAGAAGAGCTAGCTTCTTTATTACCAGATAAAATCTGAATAGAAATATTAGTAGGAGTAAT
>PFIP01000072.1 GCA_002782675.1 Candidatus Infernicultor aquiphilus | reverse complement strand
TTATCTCTATTTGGTTGCTAGTGCTCTTTCCTTATTTCTTATTCTTTTTTTCACTCAATTTTCCTCCTTATATCTTATTAATTCCTATGCTTCTAATCCCACTAGTGCAGCGAATCCCCCAATTTATTTAGCTTATTTTTTTGAGCCAGGATGTCATGATTGTGACAGGGTCAAGATTGAGTTGGAAAATATTTCTCAAAAATATCCTGATAATCTAATCCTAAAAAGTTTTGATATTAATCTACCTGAGAGTATAGAATTAGCTGAAACATTAGGTGAATTATATCAGATGCCTGAAGAGGAAAGACTTTTAGTCCCGGTTATATTTATAGGAGATGATTACCTTTTTAGAAATGATATTACTTATGAAAATTTAGAAAAACTAATCGAGAAATATTCAACCACAGAAACTGTCGCTCCCTGGGAGAGAGTTAAGGAAAAAGATCTTACTGCTCGAGAAAGATTAATTGCCCGCTTCCAATCTTTTGGGCTGGCTACCGTAGGAATAAGTGGATTTATTGATGGCTTAAATCCTTGTTCCTTTGCTACTATTATCTTTTTTATCTCCTATCTTACCCTAATTAATCGTAAAGGGAGAGATATCCTTTGGGTAGGAGGAATGTTTACTTTTGCTAATTTTTTAACCTATTTTTTAATTGGCACCGGAGCCCTGAAAATCGTTACTTCTTTGTCTTTTTTACCCTTAATGAGGAAGATATTTTATATGGTGACTGCTCTAATTGCGGTTATTTTAGGAATTATAAGTTTGTATGATTATATTCAATTCAAAGTAACGGGGACCAGTAAAGATGCTAAGCTGCAGTTATCTCCTTTTATAAAGAAGATGATCCATTCCACTATTCGTAAAAATGTAAAACTAAGTAACTATATTTTGATGGCGGCGGTAACTGGTTTTATAGTCTCTCTTTTAGAATTAGCCTGTACTGGTCAACTTTATCTACCTACTATTATGTTTATCAGCAGTATCCCTGATTTGAAGGTTAATGCCTTATTTTATCTCTTATTCTATAACTTGATGTTTGTAGTCCCCCTCATCTTGGTTTTCTCTTTTACCTATTGGGGAACTTCTTCGACGCAGTGGGCTGCTCTTACTCAAAAGAATTTTGGGAAGATCAAGATGGCGATGACCCTGCTATTTTTTGGATTAGCTGGGCTCTTGTTCTATAGCAGCGGAATTTTTTACTAATGGGGAATTGGTAAATTAGCCAATCGGTGGATTGATTAATCGGTAAATTGGAGAATTGATAAATTGGAGAATTAATTAGGAGGTGTTTTAGATGATTTTTTCGCTAAGTAATAAAAAAAATATTCTTTTAACTGTTTTGTTAATAATTGCTTTTTTAGTTTCTTTTTATTCATTCGCTTTTACTTCATCTTTTAGGCCGGGTTTTCCTGCACCCAGCTTTACCCTTAAGAATATAAATGGGGAAACCTTTAATTTAGAAGATTACCAAGAAAAGCAAAAACTTCTTATTCTTTACTTTTGTAATAATGAGAATGAGGATTCAGTCTTTGGCATAAAAGATCTGGCCGAATATTTCGAAGGACGCATCATTAATGAGAAATACCAGGTAATTATGATAAATACTACTAAAGATCAAAAAGAAGAAGATGTAATCGGGATTAAAGAATTTTGGAATAGCAAAAAAATATTTTTTCCTATCCTTTTAGATAGCCAGAATGAACTGAGTAATCTTTACAATATTGAAGTTTTACCCACAGCCATCTTCTTAGAAAAAAACTTAGTAGTAAAGAGGGTTTATGCAGGTCTAATATCCAAACAGCAAGGTTTAATGTTTCAATATATTAGTTATTTCTTAGATGCTAAAGAAAAAG
The DNA here is from genome assembly GCA_002782675.1 of Candidatus Infernicultor aquiphilus. Classification (GTDB taxonomy): domain Bacteria; phylum Atribacterota; class Phoenicimicrobiia; order Phoenicimicrobiales; family Phoenicimicrobiaceae; genus Infernicultor; species Infernicultor aquiphilus. The sequence continues at coordinate 3,461 of PFIP01000072.1, read as the reverse complement.
GAACTCCCCAAAAAGATACTAAAAAGGATGATGGCTGTAATGATGGAGTATGTCCACCACCACCGGGCTATTAGATCAGAAATAGAAGATAAATTTTACAGGGAGAAAAATTATATGAAAAAACTATTACTAGTATTAATTATGATAGGATTAGTTGTAGGTTTATTTGTCGGTTGCCTTCCGACTACGCCTATAGATCCAGAACCAGTCAACCGAGTGGTAATAATAGAACTCTATATGGGTATAGGTTGCCCTCATTGCGAAGATGTTGATCCAATATTAGAACAATTAGTAGAAGAATATGGTTATGACCAGATGATACTGGTAGAAGAGGCAGTTAGCTGGAGTGAATATACTACTCCGGAAATTTCTGGTCGATATGAGTGGTATTTCCCTGTTCTCTCAGATCGGGGTATACCTAATATTTTATTTGATGGATTAAATGATAGGATTCAGGGTTATAATTCTAGTGATCCTGCTAATCCTGATGCTTTTATAGCAGAAGCAAAAAATATAATTAATAGGGAGCTGGCTAAGGGAGCAAAAATTGCTATTACTGCCACGAGAACTAGCAATACCAATACAACAACCATTAGCAGTACTATAGAGAATGTAAGTTCTTCTGCTCTAAATAATTTAGAAATAAATGGGATGATTTTTATAGAACGTAAAGAGGAAGAATTAAAATATTCCGTTACTGATATTTTTGTTGAACAGAAAGTTGAAATTACTTCTCTTATTCCCGAAGAAAGTCTTGATTTTTCATTTACTCTGGAAGGAATTAATTGGGAGGGAGATAATGTCCACGGAGTTATCTTTGTACAAGCACCGGAAAGCTCGACCAAAGAGATTTTGCAAGCAGCCTATGTGGAATAATAATTAGTATATAGTATATAGTGAAGAATAGCGTGGAGCGTATAGCGTTTAGTAATTTAATCGGTAAATCGGCTAATTGGCTAATTTTGGTAAATTAATTAATATATAGCAGAGGAGAAAGTTATGATTCGTAAAAACAAAGTTATTATCATCTTAATAAGTATAGTAGTTATAGTAGGAGCTTTTTTAATATTTTATAATATTCAAAACAAGTCTTCCCAGACACCTAAGATTTCTTTTTCTGAAGAAGAATGGGATTTCGGAAAGATAAAAGAAGACGAAAGGCCTGTCCACATCTTTATCATCAAGAATATAGGAAGAGAAGAATTGATTATCAGTCGAGTACGAGCCTCCTGTGGCTGTACTGCCACTATGCTTTCTTATGATCATATACTACCAGGAAAGTCTGCTGAATTAAAAGCTACCTTTAATCCTACCGGATATAAAGGATTAGTAAAGAAAGATATTAATATTGAATCGAATGACCCCCAAATTCCTAATAAAAAAATAACTATAATTGCTGAAGTGGAACCTATTCCTTCTCCCCAGGCCTTCCTCTCTAATTCTCAATGGGATTTAGGATTAATTTCCCAGGGGGATTTGCCTACCTTTGCCTTTACTATTGAAAATAAGGGAGAGTTAGATTTGGTAATTAATAAGATAGATATCTCTGAATATGTTCAATACGACGTAGAAATACCTCTGAATATTCTTCCCGGAGAAAAACAAGAGGTAATCTTTACTTATGATTCCAGACAACATGATTTAGGTGAGGTACGGGAAAGTGTCCGCATATACTGTAATGATCCCAGAAAAGAAGCCTTTTCACTACGTATCGATGGCTATATAAAAGAAAAAGCTGCCCCGACAGTAAGTATTTCTCCGGTAGGAGCAAGTTTTAACTTATTAAGTGACTCAGAAGGGGAAATCATAGGAAGAGTCGCTCTGGCAAATTCGGGGGAAGAGGGGATAAAAATCACTTCCATAAAGACCTCCGCAGATTATCTCGTCCCCTTAAGAACTGAAGTTGAGCTGAACTCAGGAGAAAAAGAAGATCTGCAGGTAGCATTATTAAAAGATAAAGTTCCCAATAAAATAGAGGAAGGGAAAATAATAGAATATCTTTATTTAACTATTGCTATCCCGATTGTAATTAGTAAATAGTAGATTAATTGGGCAAGATTAATAAAAATTATAAATTATAGAAGAAAATATTACCGACAAGATAAATATTTTTTGGGCGATAATATGAATATCATTATATATAAAGGAAAACATAATGGAAACCACTATAAAGATGTTCAAAGCCTTATCTGATGAAACTCGACTACGTATTTTTCTACTTTTAATTCAGAGTGAAGAATTATGTGTTTGTGAATTAGTCAATATATTGAATATGGAACAATCAAGAATTTCTCATAGTATCAGGATCTTAAGAGAAGCCGGTCTAATAGTTAATCGGCGAGAGGGCAAGTGGATTATCTATTCCATAAATCCTGAAATAAAAAATAATGAAATAATTCATGGTTTAAAGGGTGAAATAAAATTACCAGAACAGGATTTACAAAATTTTGCTAAGTGTAAGAAAAGAAATATAAGAGAAAAGTTTAAATGTAATTAATTCTCATTTAATATAATTTAAATTGAGTTTGTCACCCCCTCAGGTATCAGAAACTGCTCGGGTACTACTTAGTCAACCCTTTTGGATGTTTGGTTATATGAAATAAAATCCAATTAATTAGAGTTTCTCTATTTTACGATTGAGATTCACAGGGAGGTATTTTTTGATGAAAATATTAGTTATTTATTATTCTAGAAGTGGGAAAACCAAAAAAGTAGCTGAAACTATCTCCGACATCTTGAAATGTGATAAAGAGGAGATTTTTGATACTAAAAATAGAAAAGGAATTCCAGGATTCTTAAGTGCCGGGGCTGATGCTAACTTGAGAAGATTAACGGCAATTAAAGAGATAAAAAAGAATCCCTCTTCATACGACTTGATTATTATCGGAACTCCTATCTGGTCTTCTAACATATCTACCCCCATCAGGACCTATATTTCTTTAAATAAAGATTATTTTAATAAGGTTGCTTTTTTCTGTACTCATTTGGGTTCAGATACCAAGCAATTATTTGCTAATATGGGAAACCTTTGTCAAAAGACCCCTCTTAGCTTACTTGAGCTGACTTCAAAAGAAGTGGCGAGAGACCAATATATGCAGAAAGTGAAAGAATTTATAAAGAATTTAAAGGAAGAGATAATAAAATAAAATGAAAGTAAGCGAAGAAGAATTTGAAGGCTTAGTAGCAGAGGCAATAAATAGCCTTCCTGAAAATTTTAAAGAGAAGATGGAAAATATTGCTATAGCAATTGAAGATTTGCCTTCCCAGGAACTTCTTATAGAGATGAAGATCAAATCACCTTATGGCCTTTTAGGGCTTTATCGGGGGGTCCCTTATCCCAGAAGAGGTATCTGGTATAGGAATGTTCTACCCGATAAGATTATTATCTTTAAAAAGCCCATAGAAGTACGCTGTAGAAATAGAGAAGATATCAAGGAATCGGTGAGAAGAGTGGTTATCCA
>PFIP01000146.1 GCA_002782675.1 Candidatus Infernicultor aquiphilus | reverse complement strand
TACTTCCAAGAGTGAAGATGATCTACTTATTGTTCAATTACCTCTTGTCTTCTATAATGATGGTGCTGCAAGCCAAGTGATTCAAAATCTTAGACTAACACTTGTCCAGAACGGAAATCGGTCAGCTATTCTGTATTTCAACAATACAGTCCATGATTTAGTCAACGTACAAAATCGCGAGTGGGCGCGTCAGTTTGCTGTTGAAGGCCGTAAATCTTATTCATCGGTGTTCGTGTTTCAACGAAAGCCCGGCAATTTTATTTTTCACAAAGGTAAATGCCAAGCAATTCTCGAAGGCAAAATTAACAATGATAAGAATTGGAAAGCTATACTAACCTTTGATTTACAAATATCAGCCAAGAGCATTAAAACTATAAATAGTGGACAACTTATACCATATGACAATGATCCAGACAGAGAGCGTGAGAATGAATAGACTAACAATTAAATGTAATAGGGGATGGTTATATTATCTCAAAAATTCGGTAACTTTTTCTTAATTTTTATAAGGGGTCTAATGCTCCAGTCCCCTGTGCCTCCTTATTTAGTTGTATTCAAATAAGAAGTTTCCTATATTATAATAGATGAGATCTTTTAAAGAATCAGGTGAGAATTGGGGTCAGGCTTTACAAGTTCACAAAATATAGAGGAAGGTTGTCTCATTGTTATAGCAAATGTTGGAAATCGAAAAAATGTGAATATGTGAAGATCCTTAGACTTCGGTTCTAATTAACTCGATTATATTAACCTAAATACACGATTCTAAAACTTATATAAGTAGAATATAAATGAAAAGGAGTTCAAGGATATGGAAGATGCTTTTTCAAGGGACAAAATTGAAAATTTACTTCGGTTTCAAGAAAAAGATTTTCCCGAGCTGCATCAGGCAGCAAAAGATGACAATATTATACTTTTTTTAGGAGCAGGCTTAGCTAAAATGTATGGATGTCTTCTTTGGAGTGAAATGGCTAAAAAACTATCAGAAGTACTATTAAAATATAAAATGATTTCCTATGCCGAAGAGGATATCTTATCTAAAGAATCTGAAATCGATCCACGAAAAGTGATAAGCATTTGTTATTCTTTATGTAAAAATGAGAGGAAAAAGTTAATTATATATGAAAAAACAATAAAGGATACAATAAAAATAAAAAAAGGAAAAAGTAGAAAAAACCTTAATGAAATATATGAACTAATATTTAGCATAAATCCTAAAGTATATTTAACAACTAATTTAGATTTAGGAATAAAAAGATATTCTTCTTTATATATTAATCCCAATCAAAGAATTTATAATTGTACATCACCATATGATAAAGGCGTGATTAAAGAAATTAGTTATCAAATATTTAAAGATGGAAACATTGTATATTTACATGGCAATTATGAAAATATCGAAAATTCAATTTTAACCGTTGATCAATATTTAGAATATTATAGTGATAAAGAAAATTTTTTAAGAAACCTTTTTTCAAATATCGATGGTTTCATTGTTTTTATAGGTTACGGGTTAACAGAGTGGGATGTTATTGAAAAAATATATAAAATATATAAATCAAATAAAGAGTCATTTAAAATAGAAATAACGGGTTGTCTTTTGAGTCCCGTGTTTACACATGAAATTACCAAATTTAAACTAGAACAATCTTATTATGAATCTTTTGGAGTAAAGTCTATCCCTTATTTAATTGATAACGAGGGATATAAAACGCTGAAACGTGTTTTAGAAAATTTAAAAAATGCATTAGATAAAACTCGGCCAACTACATATGATGTAATTAAGGAAATAGAGGAAATCTGAAAATGTTAAACAAAAAAGAATTAGAACTTTTGAATAGAATTAAAAATAGAACAGTCTATGAAAACAAATTTTTTGAAAAGAGATCTGAAACTAAATGGTTTGATGAATTAAAAAAAAGAGGTTATTTTATACCTAATCTAAATACACGACCTCAAGAAACTGAAAAAGGTTATTTCCTTATCCCCCAGTGGAATGTTTTACCATATCTTGAACGGATATCTCAACAAATTAATATTCGAGGTAATGAGAAATATATTGATGAATTACGTTTAATAATTATTGAAATCTCAAAATACAAAGATTCAGAAGGGCAACATATAGATAATTATCGTACTTGGCGATACTTTGTAAAAATTCTCTTAAACTTTCCCAATAATAAAATAACACTTAAGATTATTAATTTAATTCCTATTTGGCTTAATTCAAGATTTAGTACAATGCTACCGGGTTCAGAAATTACCAGAAAGTTTCTTCCTAAATTCTTAACAGATAATCCAGATGACATTAAAAAAGCAGAGAAAATTATTAAGTATATTACTTCAATTAAAATTCCTCCGGTAGGCAAAGAAAAGAAAAGAGATTCGAAAAAAGATAAAAAAATAGAATTATTAGTTGATTCTCATTTTTTAAAAGAAGTATTTGAAAAGTATTCTGAAGATATTGGTAAAAAATGCTCAGAGAAAGTAATTAAAGATCTAGTAGAAAAAGTTAGGAAATTACTTAAAAGAAAAGAAGGGGGAACTTACAGATCATTTTACGAAGAGTTGGATTATTTAGATGAGCCCTTGGATGTACTAACATTTATATTAAAAAGAATTTTAATTGCTAAAGCGAAGAACGATATAAATATCACTCTAAAAATACTAAAAATATTTCTTAAAGAGGAATATTTATACTTTCCCAAAATGGCACTCTATGTTATTGGTAATGATTTAGATGATTATAGAGAATTTTTCTGGAAAATATTGAATGACGATACTGAAAATTTTATTTTAAAAAATACTTCCTCTTTTGGAGATGAGTTAAAACATATATTAGAAAATCTTAAAGAATTAACTGATGAACAGCGGGAAATATTAAAAAACAAAATTGAAGATTCAGCGAAATTAGAAGATTTTAAAGAAGACCAAAAACTGCATCTCGCTTTACATAAACAGAAGTTTTATAAAGCTCTTTCCCATGAACAATATTTTAAGAAGCTTTATGATGAAATAAAAAATGTTACAAAATATGATATAGAATTACGACCTGCAATAGGAAAGGTTGAGGTCAGTTCAGGATTGGGGATTTCTCCTCTGACAAAGGAAAAAATATTACAAATGTCCAATAAAGAACTTGCTGAATTTTTATCAACTTTTAGAACTACTGATTATTGGAAAGGTCCTTCTATTAACGGGTTATCAAAAATATTAAAAGAAGTAATCAAAGAAAGTCCGGAAAAATTCATTAATGATCTGAACCCTTTTTTAAAAACAGGCTATTTGTATGTTTACGATATTCTTTGGGGTATTCGGGATGCCTGGGAAGATAAAAAAATACTTGATTGGGGCAAACTTTTTGAATTTATTAGACAATATATTACATCAGAAGATTTTTGGAATGATAAGTATACGGTGAAAGATGATGATTGGAAAGCAAATCGTTTTTGGATATTAGGGATAATTGGAGAACTTGTTAAAAAGGGTACTATAAACGATTCCCGATCATTTTCTGAAAAATATTATTCAAGAGTTCAGGAAATAATTTTTAAAATATTAGATAAAATGCTATTAGATAAAAAAGAATTATTAGAAAGTCAAGCTGAAAGAAGGGATTTTATAATATATGCATTAAACTCCACATTTGGAAAGATTACAGAAGCGTTATTTATGTTAACTTATAGAATTAAAAAATTTGAAAAAGAGATAAAGAGTGAACAACCGGTTAGTTGGGAAATAAATATTAAAAATAAATATGAATTACTCTTAGAAAATGAGATAGTTGAAAGTTATGTCTGGTTGGGAAGGTATCTAACGATTTTTTATTTACTGTTAGATAAAAAATGGACCGAAGAACAAATAAATCAGATCTCCCCTAAAAAGCAACAGATATGGGAAGCATTTATGCAAGGATATCTAAATAGTAATAAAATTGATATAAATTTATATAAACTAATGCAACCACATTACGAGACAGCGATAGAGTATAAATTTAAAGAAGAACATTCATCTGAAAGAGTGGTGCAACATATCTGTTTAGTATATTTACAAGGTATTGAAAAAATACACGATAAAAATGGTTTATTTAGAAAAATTTTAGATAAATGGAATTTATCACAGATAAAAGAAGTAATTGGCTGGTTTTGGATGCAAAGAGATTTTATTACGGAACCAATCGAAGAGAAAAAGAAACTAGAAGAGACGGTTAGAATGGGAAAAATGAGAGAACTAATTATTGATTTCTGGCGATGGGTTTACCAGAACAAATACAAAGAAAAAGAACAATTAAAAGAAGAAGCTAAAGAAATTTTATCAGAATTATCGAAACTGACTGTATTTTTAGAAAAGATAGATGGTGAAAACTATGAATGGCTGAAATTATCTGCTCCATATATTCATGTTGATTTCAATGCTCCGTTTTTCCTCAAATATCTCAATAATTTAAAGGATAAAAATAAAGATGCTGGTAAATATGTAGGTAAAATATTCTTAGAAATCTTAAAAAATTCAACTCCTGATTACGATCAAAAGGATATTCGCTCAATTGTTGAATGTCTTTATGCTTCAGGTTTTGAAGAGTGCGCTAATGAAATATGTAAGATTTATGGCACTAGAGGCTTTGAATTTTTGCGAGATATTTACGAAAAAAATCATAAAAAAATATGAAAAGTATAGATAAAATATTTTGTCAGAGACGGTTTTACTTGCTAAATAATTCAGTAACTTTTCTAATTTTTGATATACTTTTCAGTTTCATTGCTTATACAAAAAGTTCTGAAACTGTCAAATAGGGAGAGACTAAATAATTTTGTAGAGTAAATTAGGAAACTTGCGTCTATTTTTATTTATATTTTAAAAGAAAAGAGGTGTAATATGTTAATCCATAGATATTCAGTAAATCAAAGATCCATTCAAGCCTTACTAGTTGACATCAAATCAAATGAAATTGCCGTACCGGAAATTCAGCGTCCTTTTGTTTGGAATGCAATAAAAGTACGTGATCTTATTGATTCATTATACGAAGGATTTCCGATAGGTTATTTAATTGCATGGCACAATCCTTCTGTGAGACTTAAGGATGGAACTAAGGCAAAAGGGAAAAAGATACTGATTGATGGTCAGCAGCGAGTAACCGCACTAATGACTGCATTACTTGGAGAATATATAGTTGATAAAGATTATAGAAGAGTAAAGATAATCATTGCCTTTAACCCAAAAGAGCGCAAATTTGAGGTTTCCAACCCAGCTATTTGTAAAGACAAGTCTTGGATAGCTGATATATCAAAAGTCCTTTCTCCGAATGTAAAAGTTTTAGAACTCGTTAATGAATATTGTGAGAATAATGAAGGAAGCGATCAGGATGAGGTTTTTAATA
>PFIP01000138.1 GCA_002782675.1 Candidatus Infernicultor aquiphilus | reverse complement strand
GCGAAAACTAACTTTTATTTTATTATCTTTAGTTTCTCTAAATAAGATTGAGACTTCAGTATTCTCTAAAGTTCTAGCTATATCAATTATCCCTTCTACTTCTTCATCATTTGCTTCAGTATTATTTAACATATCTCGGGTAATAGTTAACCATGAAACATAATTAGATTTATCCACTTCTAAAGTTAAAAGGGCTTCCCCTAATAATTTTAATCCAGAGTAGGTGTTTCTATTATAAATATTATCTGCAATTAAATTTGGTTTTATCCCTTGGGAAGCTAAATCAGAAACTATGCTGAATGTTTTTGAACTAACATTTGAATATCTAAATGATCCTGTATCAGTAATTATAGCTGTATATAAGCAGGTAGATATTTTTTCATCTAATAAATCTAAATTTATAAATTTAATCAAATCATAAATAATTTCTCCTACTGATGAAGCTCCCGAATCTATGTAATTTAAGTCTCCGTAATTTTCGTTACTATTATGATGATCAATGTTTATAATATTTTTTATATTCTTGAATATTTTGTAGGTTTCTTCAATTCTTTCAAAATTACTACAATCAACTATTATTCCAACATCTATGTTTTTTATATTAATATAATTATCTTCTAAGCAATGTACTTTATCGCTGTCGGGTAAAAAGTTATATATCCTTGGTAATCTGTCTTGATTTAATATAATAGGTTTTTTATTTAATTTTTTTAAAATAAAATACAGGGCAAGTTCAGAACCAATGGCATCACCATCTATATTTTTATGTGAAGTAATTAAAAAACTATTGTTTTTTTCTAATAATTTAGTAATTTCATTAAAATTATTCATTATTTTTATCTTTCTTTGTATCTGATTGTTTTTTATGTATTTCTGAAATAATTTTTTGTAATTTATATTGATATTCTATATCTTTGTCAATCTTAAATGTTATTTCCGGTATGAATCTTAATTTTAAATCTTTCCCTATTTTTCCTCTTATAAATTTTGTGGCATGTTCCAATCCTTCTAAAGCTAATTTTTGACGACCTTCGTCATTATCATTAAAAATGCTTACAAAAATTTTAGCGTACTTTAAATCAGAGGATACTTGTATTTTAGTTATAGTAACAAATTTTATCCTCGGATCATTTATTTCTCGATAAATTACTTTATTAATTTCTATTTTAAGATATTTTTCTAACTGCTCACTTCTTTTTGATGAGGACATATTAATAATTCTCCAATCTGCCAATTGACCAATCTGCCAATCTACCAATTGACCAATCTGCCAATCTACCAATTGACCAATTCTCCAATTTACCAATTACAATAGTTCACTATTTAACCAGCTAACCAGGTAACTAACTAAATTCACTAACGACTAATTAATTTTTTTATCATTAATTTCTCTAAAAGTATAAAATTCAAGTATATCTTTTAATTTAATATCATTAAATTTTTCTATACCAATTCCACATTCAAAACCAGCATTAACTTCTCTTGCATCTTCTTTAAATCTTTTTAAAGAAGCAGCTTTACCTTCATATATTAATTTTCCGTCTCTTATCACTCTTATGTTATCATTTTTTGAGATTTTTCCGTTTAATACATAACTTCCTGCAATAGTACCAACTTTGGGTATTTTATATATTTCTCTAATTTCAGCTTGTCCACAGATATACTCTTCAATTTTTGGTTTTAAATAACCTTTTAGGGCAGCTTTAATTTCATCTATTAAATCATATATAATTTTATACAATCTAATATCTACTTTTTCAGATTTAGCAATTTTTTGAATATTTAAATCAGGGCGAATATTAAAGCCAATTATTATTGCATCAGAAGCAGAAGCTAACATAACATCCGTTTCAGTAATATTTCCGACACCCGCATGAATTATATCAATTTTTACCGTTTCATTCTCAATTTTTAATTTTTTTATAGCTTCTTGTAAAGCATCCAATGAACCTTGAAAGTCTGTCTTTAAAATAAGCTTTAATTTATCCAGGTTACCTTCTTTTATCTCTAAAAATAAATTATCTAAAGAGACTTTTGATGATTTTTCTATAATTTTATTTCTTTCCTCATCCTCTCTTTCATTGATTATGATTTTAGCTAATTTATCATCAGGTACTACTTGAAAGTAATCACCTGCTTGAGGCATTTTATAAAAACCTACCACTTCAACTGGACTTGAAGGTCCTGCCTCTTTAATATTTTTTCCTTTATCATTAGTAAGGCTTCTAATTTTACCGTACGATAATCCGGTAATAAAATAATTACCAACTTTTAATGATCCATCTTGAACTAATACCGAACCGATAATTCCTCTTTTTTTATCTAATTTTGTTTCTAGTATAATACCTTTCGCAGGGGTATTAGGATTTGCTTTTAATTCTAACATTTCCGCTTGTAAAGAAATTGCTTCTAATAATTTTTTAATGCCCTTGTTTTGAAGGGCAGATATTTCTACCATCAAGGTGTCTCCGCCCCATTCTTCTGAAACTAAACCATATTTTGAAAGATCTTTCTTTAATTTTTCAATATTAGTATTAGATTTGTCTATTTTGTTAATTGCTACAATAATGGGGACATTCGCAGCTTTTGCATGATTAATTGCTTCAATAGTTTGAGGCATTACCCCATCATCTGCAGCAACAACTAAAACTGCAATATCTGTTGCTTTTACACCTCTTGCTCTCATGGTAGTAAATGCTTCATGACCAGGCGTATCAATGAAAACAATTTTTTTATTATCTATTTTGATTTGGTATGCACCAATCCGTTGAGTAATTCCCCCTACCTCTTCTTTAGTAACATTAGTCTTTCGTATTGAGTCAAGAAGGGTAGTTTTACCATGATCGACATGTCCAATTATAGTAATAATTGGAGGTTTGGAAATTGATTTTACAATCTCATCCTTTTTTTGAAAATTAATACTATTTTTTATTTTGACCGAAAATTTTATTTTGTATCCGTATTCCTTAACCAGGTGTTGTAAAATATTTACAGGAATTTCTTTATCAATTGAAGTTATTGTTCCAAACTGCATAATCTTTTGTAAAATTTCTGATAATGAAATTTTAATTTGCGAAGAAAGTTCTTTTAAATTTGGCAATTTATTAATTTCTAAAACCTTGAGTGGTGGTTTATTTTCTGTCCCCTTTTTTTTCTTATCCATAGTAATCACTTCTTTTATTAACTCTACGGTATCCTTATCTAAAGTACTCATATGATTTTTAACCTTAATTCCTTCTTTATTTAAAAACCATATTAGTTCTTTGGTTGGTATTTTTAAATCTTCAGCTAGTTCATAAACTCTCATTTTCACACCTATCACCTCCGCTATGACTTATATATATCTTTGATATATCCAAATACAATTATTATTTATTTATAATGTATTTTAAGTATCAGCTTCATCTTGTAATTTATAAATAATTATTAAAAAGATATTTCTTTATTTAAAATTTTAAAATGTATTTTTTAAATAGTCTTCTCAATTCATCAAGTATTGGTAAGGGAATATCTTGTTTTAATGATTTATTTAATATTTTTTTTCTTATAGCTATATTTAAACATTCAACATTATAACAAAGATATGTTCCTCTGCCAGATTTTTTACCTGTTTCATCAACTTCAATGTTTCCTTGAGGCGTTCTAATTATTCTAATCATTTCTTTCTTTGGTTTTTTATTTTTACAACCAATACAAGTTCTTACCGGTATCTTTATATTATTTACCATCTATGAATACCTTTTTTAATAGTATATATTATTTTGCTAAATCCTTTTGTAAATTACAGTCAGAATTTGTGTTATTTTTTTTATATTCTGATTCGCTTTTTATATCAACTTTCCAACCGGTTAATTTTGCAGCCAGTCTAGCATTTTGTCCTTCTTTTCCAATTGCTAAAGAAAGTTGTTGGTCTGATACGATTACTATTGCAGTTTTTTCATTTTTAAAAAGATTTACCAGGATAACCTTGGCTGGACTTAATGAATTAGCAATGAATGTTTTTTCATCATCGCTCCATCTGATAATGTCAATTTTTTCATCTTTTAATTCCAGCATAATTGATTTTATTCTCGAACCTCTATCACCAATACATGCTCCAATAGGGTCAATCCTTTCATTTTTAGAATAAACTGCAACTTTTGACCTTTTGCCTGCTTCACGAGTGATATGTTTTATTTCAACTAACCCTTCATGAATCTCAGGAACTTCTAATTCAAATAAACGCTTTAATAGTTCAGGGTGAGTTCTAGAAGCAAATATTTTAGGACCTTTAGAGGTTTTTCTTACTTCAATTATATATATTTTTATTCTTTTTCCTTTATAATATTCTTCATTCTTTATTTGTTCGTTAGGCAGAAGCAAAGCTTCTGTTCTTCCTAAATCTATAATAACATTTCCATATTCTATTCTTTGTACCACTCCTGTAACAATATCTCTCTCTTTATCAATATATTTTTCATAAATTACATTTCTTTCAGCTTCTCTAATCTTTTGAAGTATTACTTGTTTTGCGGTCTGAGCAGCAATTCTTCCAAATTCTTTAGGTGTAGTTTCAATTAAGATGGTATCTCCAATTTTAAACTTATCTTTATCTGATGTTTGTAGCTCTTCTATTGAAATTTCACTTAGGGGTTTTAAAGCTTTTTTTACAATAGTTTTTCTAGTAAATGTTTTAATCTCTCCAGTATCTTTGCACATATTTATTTCCACATTATTTATATTGGTCTCATAATTTTTTTTATATGCTGAAGCTAAAGCAGATTCAATTGCTTCTATTAATATATCTTTGGATATTCCTTTTTCTTTTTCTATTTCATCTAATACTTTGATTATATTTTTGTTCATAAAATATATTTCACCCCCTCTTTCCAATTGAAAATGCCTTAAAGATGTAACGTTTATTATATAACAAAAGAGTGGCTTTGAATAACCACTCTTTTAAGGAGAACGTCTTTTACTTAACACCAATAATTATAACATAAAAATATTTTATTAGCAATATAAAATCAGTATCTAGTATCTAGTATCGAGTATATAGTAAAAACAAAGGATACTTTATATAAATTTGCACAGCGTATACAAAATTGGTTGCTGTTCTTTGACAAAATGTGTCTAAAACACCTATATTAATTGATGTTGCATGATAGACCTTATTGTGTTAGCGTGTTCAACACGCTAAGGAGGGTCTATTATGCGAAAAAAACGTTGTATTTTCTGTAATAGTCTTAATACTAAAAGGTACGGAAATAGATCTAAAAAGAGAAACACATCTTTTGGCAAAAGGAACCTGTATTATCAACGATGGTACTGTAATGATTGCAAAAGAGCCTTTAAGCCTAACCAGGATCATCCGATCAATTTCTCTATGCAAATTAGAGCCTGTAAGCTGTATTATGATTCTGAAGCAAGCTACCGAGCAGTGAGCCGACAATTAGGAATCACCCCTTACCGAATCTTTAAGATCATCAATACCTTAGGTGCTAATTGTAAGTCTACAGTAGATATGGCTTCTGAACTTAAACCACGATGGTCTGGTTATCTTTTCATAGACGAAAAGAGGATCTTCATCAAAGGTGTGGAGTGGTTCCTGCTTTTAGCTGTAGACCTAAAGACCCAAGATATCGTTCACTGGGATTTAGTCTCAAGAGAAGATGAGACCAATGTCGCCTGGTTTCTCATTATTATCAAGATGGTAATAAAATATCCTTTTAAAGGGGTTATTAGTGATCTTTTACCCGAGTTTTTCGGAACTGTCCGCTGGCTTTTACCAGGAATACCTCATCAGTTTTGTACTTACCATGCCTATCGGGCAACAGAGTTCTATCTTAAGTATCACTATACCGGCGGTAATAAGCTTTGGGCTGAAAAATTCCTTCTTATTGCCAGGATCATCTGTAGGTGTAAAGTCTTGTCTACCGCTTTAAGGGCA
>PFIP01000007.1:455-18613 GCA_002782675.1 Candidatus Infernicultor aquiphilus | reverse complement strand
GAGGCAGTTCGTCAAAGATGGTGCAAATGAGGCCAGCACCGATGATAAAGAATAAAAATTATAAAAGGTAGGTAAACTATTATGCAACCGGCTACCAGAATTAACGAATTTACCCTCGACATTATAGAATTTTGCGAAAACGATCCTTACTTATATAAAGAATTAAATAAAGAAAGAGAAAAGTTTTTTACTACTACTCCGGAGAAATATTATAAAACTTTTGACGAAAAAAATTATGTTGAACTAAGATTTGCCGATTATTTTATTTTTTTCTATATTTCTCAATATTACGAAATGACTCCTTTAGAGGTATTTTTATCTAAAATGCTTTCCAATTATAACCAACCCGATCAACAGATTTTATTAGGATTTAAAAATGGCGTCTTCAGTGCCTTTACCATTAGCAAAGTGGTAGTTGGTTCTTACTTTATAGCGAAAGACCTATCTTCTGGGAAAGAATATAAAGTAAGAGAAAATAAAGCTACCTATCAGCTTAAAGAAGGAGATTATATGGTAGGTCGTATTTTACCTTACGAGATAGATTATGCCTTGTCCAGTGTTAACCTGAACTATCCTAAAGAATCATCCTATATTTTAAAAAGATTATGGAAAAGTGCTCCTTCTGATATTACCCGTATAGTTACCCCTTTAATGATAGAGAAAGATCTTTTCCAAAAATACAGGGATATCCCTAAAGAGGAAGACCATCTGGAATCGGTAGAGAGAAAGCTAAAACATTTATTAAAAAAGTATTGGGGTAAAAAAGCACCTTCTATTAAAAATCTTAGAAAAAAGATCAATAGAATTACCGACCCTTTACCTCTAATGAGGGAGTTGTCAGAGAAGATTAATTTTCCTTCTGCTGAAGAATTAATGGAATTTCAGAAACTCTTTATGGATTTCTGGAATCTTTCTTCTCGAGATGAGTTTCAGGGGAAATCCCCTCAGGAAATTAATGAGCAAAACCTAGGTCCCAAGGAAAAAGAACTTACCCAGGATTTGATGCTCTATGTCCAATCTGAGGTTCATCCGGGTAATTTTTCCAGCCAGAATGAATTAAGCCAGGCGGTGAAAAGATGCCAAGAAAGATGGCTTCACCAGCCTCAAGAAGAACTTGATAACAAAACTCCCTGGGAAGCAATTTTGGAAGAAAGAAAAAGATTAGGTAGTCCCAGAAAAGATTTATCTGTTTCAATGAATATAACCCCGGTTTACTATGGGATAGAAGAACAGGTTGATTTAAGTAATATAGAAATGAAGGACGTCCCTTTAGTAAGAGATTTAGAGATTTTTGTCAATTATTTTACTAAAAACCAGGTAAAGGTAACTATAAAGAATAAATGGATTCCTTTTGCACACTTAAAATTAATAGAAGAAAAATTTACCAGCCCAGATAAAGATGATTTTTACTTCTTAGGCAAAGAAGAAAAGAGAGGAGAAGAAGCTAGCAAAAGATATTTCCACTTTATAGACTTATTATCTCGAGCTGCAAGATTTATCTACCTGGATAAAAGAGGCTGGGTAAAGGTAAATCTCAGTCATTTTCAAGAATTTACCAAAAAATCTTACGGAGAAAAAGTCTTTGAATTAGTCCTTACCTGGATTGAAAAGGTAAATTGGGCAAAACTTCAGATCAGAGATTTTACGGCAAAATATGCAAAAGAATATCAAAAAATATTTACTGACTTACTTTATTGTTTTCATAAATATGAAGTAAACAAAAAGATTGAAACAGAAGAACTCGTAGACCATTTCTATGGTTCTAAGATAAAAAATATGGAATCTCCCGAGGAGGTAAGGGGTGATTTAACTAGAATAATGGAGGTGGTTTTATTATTATATTTAAAATGGTTGGGTCTAATTGCTTCCCAAAAGAAAGAACGAATTCCCGGAATAGGGATTGTGTTGATTAAAGAATTTTGGGTTACCCCTAAGGGTAAAAAATTAATTGATAGACTGGTAAGGCATTATATTAAAACAGGGAAGATAAAATAAGTATAAAAACAAACTTAAAAATAAATATGACCAGAGATAGGGTACAAAGGCATTTTGGAATAAGGTGAAGAAAAGGTTAAGGAAAGAAAGCAAGGGGGACAGTTTATGGATTCCAGAGATTCTAAAGTAACAGTTAATTTTATTCAGGCGATCATTGATCAGGATAAAAAAACGAATAAATATGGTGGCAAGGTTCATCTCCGGTTTCCGCCGGAACCTAATGGATATCTACACATCGGCCACGCCAAGTCTATCTGCTTGAATTTCGGTATAGCTGCACAGAATGGCGGTCTATGCAATCTTCGCTTTGACGATACCAATCCCAGCAAGGAAGATGTGGAATATATTGATTCCATCATCAAGGATGTTCGGTGGCTGGGATTTGACTGGGAGGACCGGCTTTTTTATGCTTCCGACTATTTTGAGAAGATGTATGATTACGCCGTCGGTCTAATTAGAGCAGGTGAGGCTTATGTGTGTGACCTCAGTCCTGAAGAAATCAGGAAGTACCGGGGAACTTTCCAGGAGCCGGGAAAAGAAAGTCCATATCGGAAGCGGTCTAGGGAGGAGAACCTAAATCTATTCCAAGGTATGCGGGCTGGTGAATTCGCCGATGGTTCCCGGGTGTTGCGGGCTAAAATTGACATGACCTCTCCTAACCTGAATATGCGGGATCCTATCCTTTACCGCATTTTAAGGGCTACCCATCATCGGACGGGGGATCAATGGTGTATCTATCCCCTGTACGACTATGCTCATCCTCTTGAAGATTATTACGAAGGAATTACTCACTCCATTTGTACCCTGGAGTTCGAAGACCATCGCCCTTTATATGACTGGGTTCTCAATGCTTTGCATCTGCCCAATCCACCCCGGCAGATCGAATTCGCCCGTCTGAATCTTACTAACACGGTGCTGAGCAAGCGCAAGCTTCGCCAGCTGGTGGAGGAAGATTATGTAACTGGATGGGATGACCCGCGGATGCCAACCATATCCGGTCTGCGGCGCAGGGGTTACACCCCGGAGTCTATCCGAAATTTCTGCGACCGTATCGGCATATCCAAGACCAACAGCGTGGTGGACATCCGTTTTTTGGAACACTGTATACGCGAGGACCTGAATCTGCGGGCTCCCCGGGTTATGGGGGTACTGCATCCTTTAAAATTGGTTATCAGTAATTATCCCGAGGAGATGGTGGAAGAGATGGAAGCAGAAAACAACCCCGAAGATCCTGATGCCGGGACACGCCAGATACCTTTTTCCAGGAATTTATATATCGAACGGGAAGATTTTTGCATCGATCCGCCCAAAAAGTATTTTCGACTGGCTCCCGGTTTTGAGGTTAGATTAAAGAATGCCTATATTATCAAATGCGATGGGTTTGTTCGGGATGAAAAAACAGGAGAGATAAAAGAGGTGCATTGTAGCTACGATCCGGAAACCAGAAGCGGCAGACCAGCCAGTCAACGTAAAATAAAGGGAACTTTACACTGGGTTTCCGCAGCTCATGCTTTGAAAGCGGAGGTTCGCCTATACGACTATCTTCTGCTCGACCAGATCGAGGGAGGGGAAGAAGATGAGGGAGATGAAGATTTTGTAAAGCAACTTAACCCTAACCCCCTGGAAGTGTTAAGTGATTGCCTGGTGGAACCCAGTTTAGCGGGAGCGGCCCAAGGAAGTAGATACCAGTTCATGCGGCAGGGTTACTTCTATGTGGATCCTGATTCATTGCCGGATAAGCTGGTGTTTAACCTTATTGTATCCTTACGGGACACCTGGGGCAAGATCCTAAAAGACAATGAAGACCGGAAGTCCTATTCGCAAATTCCTTAATAAATTTTGGTTAGATTAAGAAATTTTTGACCAAAACTCCTTATTTTTAAAGGAATATAGAAAAATAAAAAAAATTTTTAAAAAAAGAAGGATTTTTGAAATTTATATTGAAGTAAGGTCTCCACATTCGATAAATATAATTAATATTAAAATATAAAGATCTAATTTTCTTCCTTGGTAAATTCTTTAAACTCATTCCCATGGATAGAACAAAATAGAAGAAAGCAGTAAATTAGAAATTTTAAATTAAGTTGTTATTAATTTATATTTTAAGGTATTCAAAAATGCATATTAATATTACCGGTGGTGCGGGTGGTAAATTATCTGATTCTGATCCTCAGCATGATTTTTTCCATAAAATTCTTTTAACAACAAAATAATTATAATCAAGGTATAATGTCAAAGAAGAGCGCCAATTAAGATAATGATTAAAACTATACTTAAAAGAAAAGTGTTTAGGGTATGAAAAATAAGAGTTATTACTTAGATAAACTTTCAGCAGAACAGTTAAAGAAATGTTATCAAATTGCTCCGCCTCGAGTAAGACAATATTTAGATGCTGAAATTCAACATATTCTGGATAAGGTTCAACCTTCAGATATTGTCTTAGAACTTGGATGTGGTTATGGAAGAGTACTTAAGAAGGTTTGTGAAAAAGCAAAAAGGGTGATTGGTATTGACATATCAAAGTCAAGTTTAGAATTGGCAAAAAAACTATTAGAAGGAAATTTAAATTGTCAGTTATTTTTAATGAATGCTATTAGCCTTAAATTTCCTAACCAATTTTTTGATATAGTGATTTGTATTCAAAATGGAATTTCCGCTTTTAACGTAAATAAGAAAGATTTAATTAGAGAAGCTGTTCGGGTTACTAAAAAAGGTGGATTGGTATTATTCTCGACTTATTCAGATAAATTTTGGGAAGAACGTCTAAATTGGTTTATCCTTCAATCTAAAGCAGGACTTATTGGTGAAATTAATTTAACTGAAACTCATAATGGAATAATTTTCACTAAAGATGGATTTAAAGCCACCACAATTAGACCGACGGATTTTACTTCCTTAACTTCTGAATTGAATATTGATTTGAAAATTGAAGAGATAGATAATTCAAGTATATTTTACGAAATTTTACTTACTTAGGTGATAAATTCAAATCAATAAAAAGGTAAATTTATGTCTATAAAAGTTAGAGTATTTGGTATCCCTGTAGTAATGGGAGACAGAGACAAAAGAATATTTTTTCCCTATACAAAATTAGAAGCTTTATTTTATTACATGGTTATTAATAAGAAAGCAACTCGAGATGAATTAGCAGATTTGTTATGGGGAAATTGCAATGAGAAATATGCTAAGAAAAATTTAAGAAATGCAATATATAATATTTCTAAATTATTCAAAAAAGACATATTCATTTCTCCTAAAAGAACTTTTTTATCATTAAATCCAAAACTTGAAATTAAATTGGATTTAGATATTTTCCTTCAAGATAATATCGAGGGAGTAAACACTTATGTCGGAGATTTTTTAAAGGGTTTTTCTGTAAAACAAGCAGAAGTATTTGAAGAATGGATGGTAGGAAGAAAGCGATATTATCATGAATTATACATTAGAAAATTGTATTTTCAATTAAATAAAAATTTAAAAAAGAAAATATATAACGATGTAGAATATTACGCTAAACTAATTATAAAGGCCGATGAATTTGATGAAAACGCGTATAGATTATTAATTAAAACATATTTAAATAAAGGTGATTATACTAAGGCAATAATAATTTATAATGAATTATCAAATTTATTAAAAAAGGAATTAAATATTGAACCAGACATCAATACAAAAATATTAATAAATAGAGTTTTAAAATTAAGAAACATTGATAGAAAACGGGAATCATCCCTCTATAAAAAATATTTTTATGGAAGAGAAAAAGAATCAAGTTTTATTTTTTCAGAATATAAAAATTTTATTAATAATAAAAATTTTAGATCAATAGTTATTTTTGGGGAAGCTGGAGTAGGCAAGACTAGGTTAGTACAAGAATTTATTAATTTAATTAAAAAAGACAAAATAAGTACATTCAAAGCAAATTGTTATCAAATAGAAGAGAATTATATTCTAAAATCCTGGAACAATATATTTTCTATGATGCCAAGCAATATTTTAGATACGATAAAATTTCCAAAAAATTCTATTATATTAAATTTATTTCCAATTTTTTCTAATAATAAAGAAGATTTGTCTTTTAATTTAAAATCAATAAAAAATTCAGATTATTTTAAACATCAAAAAATGGAAGAAGAGATTATTAAAATATTAAATAAAGTATCCATGCAAAACAAGGTTATTTTAATTTTTGAGGATATACATTGGATGGATCTAAAAAGCTTATCTTTGTTAGCGCATGTTTTGCTTTATTATGAAAAAAATAATATATTTTTTTTATTTACCTGCAGCAATGAAGAAGAAAAAAAAATTAATAATTTTTTATCTTTAATGCTTAGATACAATAAGCTTTTGAAAATATCGATAGAAAGGTTTAACAAAAATGATACAACGATCTTTATAAGAAATGCTTTACCAAATTACAAATTATCAGATAAAATTTGTTCTAAAGTTTTTCAAGAAACTGAAGGTCTTCCCCTTTTTATAGTTGAAGTTATAGAAGCAATAAAAGATGAAAAAAAAGTTAAGATAATTTTTTCTCATAAAATACAAGATATTCTTGAAAGTAGATTTTTTAAAATATCAGAAGAAGAAAAAAATATTTTAAATATCATTTCGCTCTTCTTTGATGGAGTTAATTTAAAATTACTTAATAAAATAACCGGAGAGCAAGAACTTAAAATAATGAATGTGATAGAAGATTTAGAAAATAAATTTCTTATAAAAGAAATAGATTCTCCTCAAGGGGTTATTTTTAAATTTACACATCAAAAGTTAAGAGAATTTGTTTATTTAAAACAACCGTTAATAAAAAGAAAAGTATTACATAATAGAATAGGTTTAATTATAAAAGATTCTCTAAAAAATAAAAAAAATATTGACATTCAAATATATTCTTCTTTGATTTATCATTTTGAAAATGCAGGGAATATTGTACTTGCTTTAAAATATAGTATTAAATATATGGAATTTTATCTCGATTTTACACATGAATTGTTTCCAACAATAAATAAAATAAAGATAAAAATGAGCCAAGAGGTGTTTTTTAAAAAAAGAGAAATTACAAAATATTTTGAAAAAATTAATAAATTGCTTAAAATAGGCGAAAAAAGATATGGTTTAATTAAAGATATTCTTAAATTTAAAGTTTATTATTATCATATAGTAGGAAGATATTACATTAGAGAAGGTTTTTATGATAAAGGTATAGAATGCATTTATAGTATGATAGGAAATGCCGAGACAATTAATGATTACAAATATATTTTAAAAGGATTTAGACAAATAATTTATTATTGCATTCAAGTACATAATTGTGAATTAATGAAAAAATATATAGAAAAGGGTTTATTAATAGCAAATAAACATCACTACCAAGATGAAACAGCATTTTTCCTGAGGCTAAAAGGATTGAATAAAATTATGATTGCAGAATATGAAGAAGCCAAAAAATATTTGAATAGATCAATTGAAATACTTCAACAATTAAGCCACGGTAAAATTAAATATTTATTAAATATTGCTGGGGCTTATAGTTATCTTGGAGATATAAAAAGGTGCAATATGAAGCCTTCTGACTCTTTATTTTATTATAAAAAAGCTGTAGCAATTTGCAAAAACAAAAATTTAAATAAAAATTTAGCTCTAATTTATACTAAAATGGGAAAAGCTTATTTTGATATGGGTAATTATAATAAAGCAAAAGATTATTTTGAAGAAGCGATTTTTCTATATGCTAAATTTAACTCGTTTTGGGGTCGATCTATATCAAATGGATATCTATCTTTAATATATATTAAAGAAGGTAAATATTTAAAAGCTTATAATCTATTGAAGTTAGCAGATAAATTTTCCCAGAAAATTAAAAGTCCCTATGAACTGGGGTTAGTCTATAGGATTAAAGCCGAAATAAAAAGAGAAATGAAATTTAATAAATTATTAAAAAAAGTTTTTGAAAAATATTTAATCTTCGATGTTAAAGAGTATTGTGAGCAGACTATAGGGAAGTTGGCTACCTTAAATGAAGCTTATGAAAAAAATATTTTAGTTGAAATTTTTAAAAATAATTTAAAATAGTATATAAATATTTTCCATGATATTATTATAATATAATTAGATCAGGTGTAATTTTAACCCGCGTTTTTATTTAAACATTAATGATAGTTGTTAATATTCTATAAAATTTAACACACATCACCAGTGTATTTTAAATTAATTGTTAACACTATTCGAAATTAACTTAATTCAATTAGGTTATTAGAATTTTTTCAAGGTAAAGTTAAAAATGGACGTTTTTTTGACGTAATAAATTTAATATAGTACATAATGCTAAAAAATATTACAGTAAATGAGAATATAATTTAAAGGTTATTAAATTTAAATATTTCAAAAACAATTACTATTAAGTTTGATGATAAACTATCTGAAACGCCTGAATTCGTAGAAGGAATGAGAAGGGCACCAAAAAGAGAACTTGATTAAAATTAGGTGATTTATAAGTGTTTATGATGAATGTTTTACTTGACGATTTTTTAAAATATTAAAATTTTAAGGAGGTAGCTTATGTTAAATTTCAAGAAGATTGGTTTGATGGGACTTGTGACGGTTTTTTTGTTGGTATCGAGTTTTTTAGTAGTGTATGGTGCTGAAAAACCTATTAAATTAGGATTTTTTGCTCCCATAACTGGTCCAGCTGCTGCCGATGGAGAAAGTTGTCTGCAGGCAGCACAATTAGCGATAAAATTATTAAATGAAGGAGGGGGAATAAACGGAACCCAGGTTGAGTTAGTTTATTACGATGATGCTTTCTCGCCACCTCAAGCAGTAATCATTGCTCAGAAGCTTACTACTAAAGACGGAGTAGTTGCGGTAGTTAGTGGCTCTTATAGCCATACCACCAGAGCATCTGCTGAGACTTATCAAAACGCGAAGATTCCTATGATTTCCGCATACGGAGTTCATCCCGATATAACTAGAACTGGAGATTATATTTTCCGTCAGTCTTTTGTGGGAGCTGTTCAAGGAAGAGCAGCAGCTGAGGTAGCAACAAAACTTTTAGGTGGTAAAACTATTTCTGTGATTTATGTAAATAATGACTTTGGAAACGAGTTATCTAAATCATTTATTGAATATGCAGAAAAGAAGGGTGTTAAAATTTTATCAGTGGATTCCTTTTCTCTGGGAGAAAAGGAATTTACTCCTGTGCTTACTAAAATAAAACAAGAAAATCCCGATATACTATTTATGGTTGCCTATGCGGGAGAAGGTGCACAGATTATTCTTCAGGCAGATGCAATTGGTTTAAAGTGCCAAAAGTTGGGTACTGAAGGTGTGGACTCCACCATGCAGTTCTTAAAAGTAGCCGGTAAAAAAGCAGATGGATTAATTATTACCACTAATCTTAATAGAGATAGCGAAAGACCTGAAGTACAGAACTTTATAAAAGCATTTACTGCGGAATATGGTTATGCTCCTGATATGGTTGGAGCATCAGTATTTGACGCCTTTACGGTTTTAGGATACGTGATGAAAAACTATGGTACTTCTCCAGAAGAAATTAAAAATGGAATTTACAAGGTTAAAAATTTTCCAGCAGTGACCGGGATTATCAAGGGTTATAATGAATTAGGAGAAGTAACCAAAACCGTACAGGTTCAAAAAGTCGTGAACGGAGAATTCCATTACTTTTCAGAAATTACTGATCTAGAAATTGTTGCTCCTCCGACCTTATAAAAAAAATTAAAAGATTGTAAAATTAATAATTTATTAAAGCCAGCAAGATTAATTAAATTACTAAAAATTAGGGAATTATCCGTAAGGTTCATTATTATTAAAAGATAATATAATTTTACGGATAATTCCAATTTATGTAATATTATTCCCAGATTTATTTTTTTATTTTTATCTCCCCAAGATGTCTATAACCAAAGAAAGGAAAAGGAACCTGATGTTACTTCAACAAATAATTAATGGCATAGTAGTTGGTAGTGTATATTCCTTAACTGCAATGGGCGCCACACTGGTATATAGCATTCTTAGGATTTTAGATATTGCCAATGCCGGAGCATATGCTTTAGGTGCATATGTTGGCCTTTTTTCTTATGTGGCAACTGATAATTTGTTACTTTCTTTTCTAATAGGAATGATAGCTATGGGTATTTGGGGAATTTTCGTACAGAAGTTTTTATATCTTCCTTTATTAGGTAAATCTCCGCTAATATCTCTTATTACCAGTATAGGTTTATTTATATTTTTGGGTGATTTTATAAGATTATGGGCGGGTCCTCAGATAAAAGATTTCCCAGCAGATTTAAAATTGCCTTTTTCCGGAATTAAAACAGAAAATCTTACTATCATGAGTGTATGGATATTAGTTCTTTTAACTACTGCTATTCTTTTACTTACATTATGGTATTTAATAACTAAGACTAAAATTGGATTAGCCTGGAGAGCTACAGCTCAGGATTTAGAAATAGCTAAAGCCATGGGAATAAATGTAAATGTAGTTGTAGCTTTTAACTTTTTTTTGGGGTATAGTTTTGCAGCTGCCGCAGGGATTATGATAGGAATAATGTATAATTTCATATCACCTACCATGGGTGATGTTCCGGCTTATAAAATGTTAGCTATCATTGTTTTGGGAGGATTGGGGAACCCTGTGGGAGCGGTAGTCGCCGCTATGTTAATAGGATTAATTGAAACTTTAGTAGGGGGTTATATCGGTTTTTTCCTTCCCAGAGATTCTATAGCCTTTATCGCCGTAATTATAATTTTATTAATTAAGCCGCAAGGTTTATTTGTAAGAAAAAATATTTAAAAATTAGGTTAAATAAATATGTATGAAGTGGTTGTAGCTATTAATATAGGCATCTTTACCATATTAGCACTAAGTGTAAATATTATCACCGGTTATATAGGTCAGCCTACTTTAGGTCATGCTGCTTTCTTTGGTATTGGTGCATATGCTTCAGCCATACTTACCGGAAAATATGGGGTGCCTTTTTTGTTATCTCTTCCTTTGTCTGGTCTAATAGCAGGTTTTATTGGGGCGCTTTTAGGGCTTGCCAGTTTAAGAGTTAGGGATGATTTTTTAGCTATTACTACCATAGGAACTAATTTTGTGGTGGTGGCTATCTTCCAATATGTTCCCTTTTTTGGAGCATCTTTTGGTTTATCTGTTTCTCCAGCTTTTATTTTTGGGATGAAAATAACTTATGTAGGTTATTTATTTTTAACAATTTTTTTAATTACTTTAACCGTTCTTTTTTTACGTAAATTAGAAAAATCCTGGTTTGGTTTGGCCATGGGAGGGATAAGGAATAATGAGGGAGCAGCTGGATCTATAGGAATAGATATTAAAAAGTTTAAGGTAGTAGCTTTTATTTTAGGTACAGCTATTGCCGGAATAGCCGGATGTATTTATGCTCATTATATGACTTTTATTTCTTCAGTAGATTTTGCTTTTGCAACTTCTATCACTATCTTATCTATGGCCATGGTGGGAGGTTCAGGTACTATCAGGGGTCCTATAATGGGGGCGATAGTTCTCGGTCTTGCTCCGGAAGTATTCAGATTTGCAATGAATTATAGGATGTTAATTTATGGTGCATTATTGATATTTACCATGAGATTTCAACCGGAAGGTCTTTTGGGAGAAAGAAGCCTTTTATGGACTAATATAAATAAGTTATTTAAAAAGACCTATTCTAATAAAGAAACAGAAAGTGGTATAAAAAATGATAATTCTTAAAATAGAAAATTTAAAAAAGTTCTTTGGAGGAGTAAAAGCGGTTAATGGAGTGAGCATAGGGATAGAGGAAGGGGAGATCCTCGGAGTAATTGGGCCTAACGGAGCAGGGAAAACTACCTTTTTTAATACTATATGCGGAGTCTATAAACCTGATGAAGGTAAAATAATATTCCAGGGGAAAGAGATTCAAGGATTAACTTCTTTTCAGATAGCCAGACTCGGCATTGCCAGAACTTTCCAAATAGTAAAACCCTTTGCAGATATGACCGTTTTGGATAATGTAATATCGGCAATTGGAATTAATAGGTATAAAAGTATATGGGGGTCTTTTAGGAATAGTCGGGTGATTGAAACTGTTAGTAAAGCTAAGAGACTTCTTGAAACGGTTGAGTTAGGAGGATATGAAAAAGAGAAAGCAGGAGCTTTAAGTTTAGGATATATTAAAAGATTAGAAATTGCCAGAGCTTTAGGGATAAATCCTAAAATTATTATGTTAGATGAACCATGTGCAGGCTTAAGTCATGATGCTATAAAGGATTTTATACAATTGTTTAAAAAATTAACCATAGAAGGACTTACCATAATGATGGTGGAGCATAATATGCCTACTGCTATGGCTTTATGTGACCGGATGATAGTTTTAGATTATGGAGAAAAGATTGCCGAAGGAAAACCTAAAGAAATTCAGGGAAATGAAAAAGTAATCGAAGCATACTTAGGGAAGGAAGAGGAAGATGCTTAAATTAGAGGGAATTCATGTATATTACCAGGAATCTCTGGCAGTCAGTGATGTATCTATCTCTGTTAAGGAAGGAGAATTTGTAACCATAATTGGGGCAAACGGAGCAGGAAAAACTACCATAATGAAAGCTATTATGGGGTTAATCAGAGTTAAAAAGGGAAAGATACATTTTGAAGGGGATGATTTAACTAATAAACCACCCTGGGTTCGAGCAGAGATGGGTATCGGTTATATTCCCGAGGGAAGAAGAGTTTTTCCCGATCTTAGCGTAGTTGAAAATCTAAAAGTTGGAGCATATACTATAAAGAACAAACAAATTTTAAACCAAAATTTAGAAAAAGTTTTTTTTCTTTTCCCCAGACTTAAGGAGAGAGAAAAACAATTAGCCAGAAGTATGAGTGGAGGGGAACAGCAGATGTTAGCTATTGGCCGAGCTATGATGTTAAATCCTAAACTCCTTCTAATTGATGAGATAAGTATGGGACTTATGCCCATTTTAGTAAATACAGCATTTGCTTCCATTAAAAAGATGCACGAAGAAGGGGTAACCATACTTTTAGTAGAGCAGAATGCCAAGAAAGCCCTCGCCACTGCGGATAGAGGATATGTATTAGAAACCGGTCGTATAGTTTTAGAAGATAGAGCTGATATTCTTAACCAAAAAGATGAAATAAAAAAAGCTTATTTGGGAGGATAGGCTTTTTTATTTATTTTTGATTACCATAATTATGATGATTTTAAAAGAGGTGATATCTATGTTAAAAAATATGGATATTTCAAAGGCTATGACTATTAAATTAGACGATGAACTACCCGAAATGCCGAAATTTGTAAGAGGAATAAGAAGGGCATCGAAAAGAGAACTTATTTTAAATCAAGAAGAAATTAAATTAACCTTAAAAAATGCCTTGCGATATATTCCGGAAGAATGGCATGAAAAATTGGCTCCTGAATTCTTAGATGAGCTTTTAGAAAGAGGAAGAATTTATGGATATCGTTTTAGACCGAAAGGGAGAATTTACGGGAAACCAGTCAGTGAATATAACGGAAATTGTCTTGCCGGAAAAGCTATACAGGTTATGATAGATAATAACCTGGATTTTGAAGTTGCCTTGTATCCTTATGAGTTAACTACTTATGGAGAAACGGGGCAGGTCTGTCAAAATTGGATGCAATATCGGCTTATTAAAAAATATTTGGAAGCGTTGACTGAAAATCAAACTCTGGTTGTATCATCAGGACACCCTCTTGGGTTATTTGAATCTTCACCAGATGCTCCCCGAGCAATTTTAACTAATGGTTTATTAGTTGGTGAATATGATAATCAGGAGGACTGGCACAAAGCCATATCTCTGGGCGTAACTAATTACGGACAGATGACCGCTGGCGGATGGATGTATATCGGTCCACAGGGAATAGTGCATGGAACTTACAATACCTTATTAAATGCTGGGAGATTAAAGCTTAATATAACCGATGAAGATGATCTTAGCGGATATTTATTGGTGAGTTCAGGGCTGGGAGGAATGAGCGGAGCACAAGGTAAAGCAATAGAGATTGCCAATGGGGTAGGAATAATTGCCGAAGTCGATTATTCGAGAATTCAGACTAGGTTTGACCAGGGTTGGATTAAGAAAGTGGTAAAAGACCCGGAGGAAGCCTTTAAACTGGCGAAAGAATATATGAATAAGAGAGAGAATATTTCCATAGGATTTTATGGGAATATAGTTGATTTACTCGAATATGCCGTGGTAAAAAATATAAAAATTAATTTATTATCAGACCAAACTTCCTGTCATGCCCCTTACGAAGGAGGATATTGTCCTCAAGGATTGAGTTTTGGAGAAAGAACAGAACTTCTCAAAACAGATAAAGCGAAATTTATAAAATTAGTTAATCAGTCCTTAGCTCATCATTTTGAATTAATTAAAATCCTGGTGGATAGAGGTACATATTTCTTTGATTATGGAAATAGTTTTATGAAGGCAGTGTATGATGCAGGAGTAAAAGAAATTTGTAAGAATGGAGAGAACCCTAATAATGGTTTTATTTTTTCCTCTTATGTAGAAGATATAATGGGCCCAATGTTATTCGATTATGGGTATGGCCCATTTAGATGGGTCTGTTTAAGTGGTAAACACGAAGATTTGTTAAAGACCGATAAAGCGGCGATGGAGTGCATAGATCCTAATCGAAGATTTCAAGATAGAGATAATTATATTTGGATAAAAAATGCTGATAAAAATAAATTAGTAGTGGGAACACAAGCGAGAATTTTATATCAAGATGCAGAGGGAAGGATAAAGATTGCTCTTAAATTTAATGAGATGGTTAGAAAAGGAGAAGTTGGCCCAATAATGTTAGGCAGAGATCATCATGACTCAGGAGGTACAGATTCACCCTTTAGGGAAACAGCTAATATAAGAGATGGCAGTAATGTAACGGCAGATATGGCCACTCAATGCTTTGCCGGAAATGTAGCCAGGGGAATGACCATGGTTACTTTACATAATGGTGGTGGAGTTGGAATTGGGAAGGCCATAAACGGTGGTTTTGGTTTGGTTCTTGATGGCGGTAAAAGAGTGGATGTAATAATTAAGAAAGCTATTTCCTGGGATGTTTTAGGGGGTGTTGCCAGACGCTCCTGGGCTCGAAATAAACATGCTGTGGAGACTGTCATAAAACACAATAAAGAAAATAAAGTAGGTGATCACATCACCATTCCCTATTTAGTTAATGAAGATTTAATAAAAAAAGTTATGTCACGAAGAGACTTAAAAAATGCAGATTAAATTGTGGAGATATATCTAAAAAGGAAAGGTAAGTTAAATGAAAACTAAGAAACAAATAGTTGAATGCGTTCCTAATTTTAGTGAAGGCAGAGACTTAACCAAGATAGAAAAAATAGTAAATCCTTTTAAGAATAAGAAAGGCGTGAAACTATTAGGATACGAAAGAGATGCAGATCATAACCGGCTTGTAGTGACAGTTATAGGAGAGCCTGATCCCTTAAAAGAAGCGGTTATAGAAGTTATGGGTGTGGCTATAGAAGTTATAGACATGAGAAAACATAAAGGTCAACATCCTCGAATGGGAGCTATTGATGTCGTGCCCTTTATACCTATAAAGAATTTTAGTATTGAGGAGGCGGTTTCTCTTTCTAAAGAGATAGCTAAGATAGCCGCAGAAAAATATAAATTACCTATATTTTTATACGAAAAGTCGGCTGCTTCTCCTAACAGAGAAAATCTTTCTATAATTCGAAAGGGTGAATTTGAAGGAATGGCCGAGAAAATAAAACAGCCGGAGTGGAAACCGGATTACGGACCTGCAGAGATTCATCCTACTGCCGGGGTTACCGCTGTAGGCGCAAGGGTTCCGTTAATAGCTTACAATATAAATTTAAATACCAATAATTTGGAAATAGCCAATAATATTGCCCGCAGCATCAGACATATAAATGGTGGATTAAGATATTGTAAGGCAATAGGTGTTGTATTGAAAGAGAGAGGGATTGTTCAAATTTCTATAAATATGACTGATTATACTAAAACTCCTCTTTACCGAGCCTTTGAACTGGTAAAAATTGAAGCCAAAAGGTATGGGGTCAATATAATCGGGAGTGAAATAGTCGGCTTTGCACCTATGGAGGCCTTAGTGGATACGGCCGTGTATTATTTGGGTTTAGAAAAATTTTCTACGGAAAAGATTTTAGAAGCAAGGATGATGGATTAAGCTGATGAATAAGGGGAATATATTAATTAAAAATGCTTCGGAAGTAGTAACTTGCAGTGGTTTTGAAGCTAAAACAGGCAAAGAGATGTCTGATTTAAAAATAATTTCCGACGGAGCAGTGATTATTGAAAAGGGAATAATTAAAGCGGTAGATAAGACCGATAAAGTATTAAGATTTTTCGAAGATACAAACAATTATCAAGTGATTGATGCTTCTGGTAAGTCAGTTTTACCAGGATTTGTGGATTCCCATACTCACTTTGTATTTGGAGGATATCGAGCTGAAGAATTTTGCTGGAGATTGAGCGGAATAAGCTATATGGACATAATGCAAAGAGGGGGAGGGATTATTAATACGGTAAAGGCTACCAGAGCTGCTTCTCAGAAAGAGTTATATAATGAAGGAATTAAGAGATTAAATTCCATGCTTTCTTTTGGAATTACTACTGTTGAGGGTAAGAGCGGATATGGTCTTAATTATGAAACCGAAATAAAACAATTAGAGGTAATGGATGAATTAGATAAAACTCATCCTATAGATATAGTCAAAACTTTTTTAGGAGCTCATGCAGTTCCGGAAGAATACAAGGGGAAAGAAGATAAATTTCTTGATTATATTATTACAGAAATACTTCCTGTAGTAGCAGAGAAAAGATTAGCGGAATTTTGCGATATTTTTTGTGAAAAAAATGTATTTTCCATAGAACAATCTAAAAGATTATTATTGAAAGCAAAAGAAATGGGCCTGGGATTAAAAATTCATGCCGATGAGATAGTGCAATTAGGAGGAGCAGAATTAGCAGCTGAATTAGGGGCTGTCTCTGCTGATCACTTGTTGCAGGCATCCGAGAGAGGAATAAAGGAAATGGCAAGGGCTGGCGTGGTTGCTACCTTACTACCGGGAACGGCATTTAGTTTGAAAGAACCTTACGCTAAAGCAAGATATATGATAGATAACCATTGTGCTGTAGCCTTAGCAACCGATATGAATCCGGGGAGTTGTTTTACTGAATCGATTCCTTTAATTTTTGCTTTAGCAACAATTTATATGAATATGAGTGTAGAAGAAGCAATATCTGCCTTAACTATTAACGGAGCTGCAGCTTTAAATAGGGCGGAGACCATAGGAAGTATTGATGTTGGAAAGAAAGGGGATATGTCGATTCTTGAATTTCCTTCCTATAAATATATTCCCTATCACTTAGGGGTAAGTTGTGTAGAAAAAGTAATTAAAAATGGGAAAATTATCTTTGACAAAGAAAGGTAAGGTGAAAAGATATGTTGATAGATAAAAATGTCCGCGTTTTTTTAGAGGAGTTAGCTTCTCGTGCTCCGGTTCCTGGGGGAGGGAGTGTTGCTGCCTTAAGTGCAAGTCTTGCTTCTGCTCTAACTGAAATGGTGGCAAATCTGACTATAGGTAGAAAAGGATTTGAGGAAGTAGAGGAAGAAATGAAAAGGATATCTCAGGAATCATCTAATTATCGGGAGAAATTTTTAAAGGATATTGATAAAGATGCTGAAGCCTTCGACAAAGTTATGGGAGCTTTTAAATTGCCTAAGAATACACCGGAAGAGATTGAAAATAGAAAGCAAATAATTCAGAAAGAATTTAAAAATGCCGCTTTAGTCCCCCTTGAAGTAGCTAAAGATGCGGTAAAATTAATGGAATTTACTTCCAAGGTTGTAGAAAAAGGTAATAAGAACGCTATTAGCGATGGAGCAGTAGCCACAATGATGGCCAGGACTGCTGTTCTCGGGGCATTATATAATGTAAAGATAAACTTACAGTCGATAAAAGACGAATATTTTGTAAGCCGAATTTCAAAACAAGTACACGAGCTTGAGTTAAAAGCAATCGAAGAGGAAAAGAAAATACTTTCTAAAGTGGGTTTATAATAAAAAAAATTTTAATTATTACCACAAATAGCTTAAAAAGAG
>PFIP01000007.1:0-359 GCA_002782675.1 Candidatus Infernicultor aquiphilus | reverse complement strand
ATTTACTCCTACTAAATTTGCAGCGGCTGCTATAAAGGTTGCATTCCCTCCCAGGCAAGTGCCTAAAGATAAAGCCCACCAGACTGGGTTGAGGTTAAAAGAAGTCACCATCCCGATATTATGAATTACCGCTACCATGGAGATGGTATAGGAGATATTATTAATAAAAGAACAGGAGATTTCTGAAACCCATTCATTATCTCACCACCGGAACTATTCTTAGGTGTTTTCTGAATAACAAATTTGCTGCCTCAGTTCGACTGGTATCTAGTATCTCGCGAATCGTATCTCGCATTTTGGTCATAATTATTTTTTATCTATTTTTAATAAAAAAAGAGGATTTTTAAAAAATTTGTAGA
>PFIP01000160.1 GCA_002782675.1 Candidatus Infernicultor aquiphilus | reverse complement strand
TCCCCGGCAACTATTTCTTCTTACCAAGACAACAAGATACTAATTAATTTTGAGAAACCCCAAAGAGCGATTACTCCAGGACAGTCAGCGGTATTTTACCAGGGAGATATAGTATTAGGAGGTGGAATCATTGATCAATAGTGGCCTTTTATCCTGAAATTTGGAACTTTTTTCATTTTTTACTTTCCCTTCAAATCTGCAAATAATGACTACCAAGAAGGAAGAATTTAAGATAACTTCTTTAAAATATTAACATTTATTTTTCAAAAAAGTTGCTATTACAGAAAATTTATGTTATATATAACTGTATACAAAAATGTATACAGAGGTATTTGTGAAATGCAGTTTATTCGAATTGGGGAAAAGGTTATAAGCAAAGAAAAATTAAATAAAGAAATCAATAAGATTTTAGAATGGAGAGCTAAAGGAGTAACTCAAGAAGGGGTAGCTCGTAAATTAGGGATTGAAAGAACTTTTGTCTCTAGATTAGAAAGCTTGGGGGAAATAAGAAGAGGTCAAAGAATTGCCTTGATCGGTTTTCCTATTAAAAACAAAGAGGAATTAACCCGTTTAGCAGAAGAGTTAGGGATTGAATATGTTTTACTTTTTACCCAAAAAGAACGTTTTGAGTTTATAAAGAGAAAAGGGAAGAGTGAATTATTTAATGAAATTATGGAAATAATTGTTAATCTGGCCGATTTTGATTTAATTATTTTTATGGGTTCAGATATGAGGGTACCACTAGTGGAAAAAATATTTAGTGTCCAGGTAATCGGTATTGTTATTGGCCATTCACCTATAAAGGAGAGTAAATATGTTGACCCTAAAGAAATAATAGAAATAGTAAAACAGGCGAAAAATTAATTTATAGTTTAATTAAGGAGGGACTAAAATGAAAAGAATTTTAGGAGTTAGCTTAGGTTCTTCAACTAGAGATCATAAGGTGGAGATAGAGATTTTAGGAGAGAAAGTTGAAATCGAAAGAAGAGGAACTGATGGCAATGTTCAGAGGATGATGCAAATTTTCCAAGAATACGATGGTAAAGTTGATGCTTTTGGTTTAGGGGGAACAGACTTATATTTGTATTCCGGACCTGGTGGGAAAAGATATACTATAAAAGAATCGGAAAGAATAGTAAAAGTTATTAAAAAGACCCCTATTGTAGACGGTACCGGGATAAAATATGTATTAGAAAAGAATGTGGTGAAATATGTTGAGACTCAGACTGATATAGTTTTCAAAGGGAAAAAGGCTTTAGTAACTATTACGGTAGATAGATTTGGTATGGCGGAGGGTTTAATAGAAGCAGGGTGTGAGATGACCTTTGGAGATTTGATTTTTTCTTTAAATATTCCTATCCCGCTTCATTCTTTTAAAAGTGTTGAAATTTTAGCTCGTTTGCTTTTACCAGTATTAGTTTATGTTCCCATAAAATATTTATATCCCACCGGCAAGAAACAGGAAAAGTCGAATTTAAAGTATGTTAAATATTTTCAAAATGCCGATATAGTTGCCGGTGATTATTTAGGTATAAGTCAATATATGCCTCAAGATATGAAAGGAAAAATAATTATCACCAATACGGTTACCAGTTCTAATGTGGAGGATCTCAAGAAGAGGGGGGTGAGTTATTTAATTACTACTACCCCCGAATTAAATGGAAGGTCTTTTGGAACCAATGTATTTCAAGCCACTCTTTTGGCAATATCTGGAAAATCTCCCCAAGAATTGAATCCAGAAGATTATTTAAAATTGATAGAAAAAATAGGCTTTAAACCGAGGATTGAAAAGTTAAATTAGATAAGATTTTTATTAAGAGAAGGAGGAAGAGAAATGGGAGTTCTATTAGAAGATAGAATAAATAAACTTAAACGAAGAGTTGATAGAATGAAAGAAAATGATACTTTTTTTTATTTAAAAACTGTAGAAAATACATCAGAATCAAGGGTATTAATTGACCAAAAAGAAAAAATAATGTTTGCTTCTTATAACTATTTAGGATTAATTAATCACCCTAAATTAAAAGAAGCAGCTATTAAAGCTATTGAAAAATATGGAGTAGGGACATCTGGTGTTAGACTATTGTCAGGGACTACTAAAGTGCATGAAGAATTGGAAGCAAAAATTGCTGAGTTCAAGGGTGCAGAAGATGCAATTACTTATACAAGTGGATATGTTACTAATTTGGCAGCGATTACTTCTCTCTATCAAAGAGGAGATCTAGTTGTAATTGATAAAATAGATCATGCTAGTATTATTGATGGATGCATACTTTCCGGAGCAAGATATAAAACTTTTTTACATAATGATATGAAGAGTTTAGAAGGAATTTTAGCTAATTCTGAAGAATTTGTTAATAAAATAGTAATAGTAGATGGAGTATACAGTATGGAGGGAGATGTAGCTAATTTACCAGAGATATCACGTTTAGCTAAAAAATATAATACTAAAGTAATGGTGGATGAAGCTCATTCTATTGGAGTTTTAGGTAAAACAGGTCACGGTATAGAGGAATACTTCGGATTAAAGAATACAGTAGATATTAATATGGGAACCTTAAGTAAAACTATCCCCTCTGTAGGAGGATATATAGCAGGAAATAAAGATATGATTGATTATTTAAGACATAATTCAAGGCCATTTATCTTTTCCGCTCCTCTTCCTCCAGTAACAGCTGCTGTTGCTAAAGCTGCTTTGGAAGTTATCGAAGATGAACCAGAACGTATAGAGAATTTACATAAGAACATGAAGAAATTTAGAGAAGGGATAAATTCTATAGGTTATAATACAGGTGGCAGTATTACTGCTATCGTTCCCCTTATAATAGGTAACGAAAAGGATACTTTAAATCTATGCAAAATGGTTAATGATGAAGGGATATTTATATGTCCTATCCTCTTCCCGGCAATTCCTAAAGGTACCAATAGACTCAGGGCTCATGTCCTTACAAACCATACTTCTCAAGATATTGATAAAGCTTTAGATATTTTTAAAAAAGCTGGGGAAAAATTAGGATTGATTTAGCAATTAATAAATTTATTTGACAAGAAAATATGAATACCTTATAATCTCTAATAAAGATTATTAGATGTATAAGCACTGTTATAAAAATTAATAGTGCTTATATTTATATTTTTAAGGAAAAATATTTATTATTTACTATGAAATGCATAGAATAATAGAATATATAACTTCCAATAAGGAGAGATATTATGATGCTCGATAAAAAGGTAATGTTAACCAAAGAAGGTTTGAAAAAAGTTGAAGAAGAACTTTATTATCTCAAAACAGTAAAAAGAAAAGATATTGCTGAAAAAATCAGGAATGCTGTAACTTTTGGGGAGATTGCCGAAAATGCCGAGTATAGCGCAGCTAAAAACGAACAAGCCTTTATCGAAGGTAGAATCTTAACTTTAATAAAAATTATTGAAAATTATGAATTGATAGATGAAGAAAATAAGGATTTAAATTTTGTATCTCTTGGTTCAGAAGTGATAGTTAAAGATTTAAAAAATAATCA
The DNA here is from genome assembly GCA_002782675.1 of Candidatus Infernicultor aquiphilus. GTDB lineage: Bacteria > Atribacterota > Phoenicimicrobiia > Phoenicimicrobiales > Phoenicimicrobiaceae > Infernicultor > Infernicultor aquiphilus. The sequence goes on along the minus strand of PFIP01000160.1, from coordinate 2,130 downwards.
AAAGATTACCTATATTATCTTAGATTATGTTGAATCAGAACCCGATTTTGGGAAAATATCTACTTCTTCACCGATTGGGAAAGCACTTTTAGGAAAAAAGAAAGGTGATATAGTAGAAATTAGAGTCCCGGCGGGGTATCTTAAATATAAAATTTTAGATATTAAATAATTTATATATTGATTATTTACTTTAGTGGCATAAATAATTATTAAAATTGCAATAATGAACAAAGTTATTAAAAATATTAAAATATAAAGATACTTTGTTCATTATTTATTTTTAACCTTTTTAATAAATTGATTATAAACCTAGTTAGAATATAAATTAATCCAAAAGATATGCTAAAAACTAATATTATAATAATTTTAATATTATATTTTTATATTTTTCAAAATAATATTTTGCCATAAGAGAAAAAAGAGGTGAATCAGATGGATATAAAAAAGAATACCGCAGAAATTATATCTAATAAATGGGAAGAGATAAAAGAATTAAAAAGAGAAGGTATTGATCCTTTTGGACATAAATTTATCAGAACTTATCAAATAAAAGATTTAATAGAAAAAAATAAAAATTTGCAGATTGGCGAATGTACTAAGGAAAAGGTTATTATAGCTGGGAGATTAATGGCTTTAAGAAAACATGGGAAGGCTATATTCGCTGATATTGAAGATATAAATGGAAAAGTTCAAATTTATATAAGGTCTAATAAAATTGAAGAGAAGGTTTTTGAGCTTTTTAGTAAAATTAATATTGGAGATATTTTAGGAGTTTCAGGATTAATTTTTAAAACTAGAACTGGCGAAATTACTGTTTTAGTTGAAGAATTTACACTTTTATGTAAATCATTACGCAGTTTACCTGAAAAATGGCATGGACTCAAAGATGTAGAAATAAGATATAGAAAAAGATATTTAGATTTAATAGTTAATCCATCAGTCAGGGAGATTTTTATTAAGAGAAGCAAAGTAATACAGTCTATAAGGAATTTTTTAGATAATAGGAACTATTTAGAAGTTGAAACTCCTATAATGCAACCTATTCCTGGTGGAGCTACAGCTCTTCCTTTTATTACCCATCATAATGCTCTTCATAGGGATTTCTATCTAAGGATCGCTCCAGAACTATATTTAAAACGTTTATTAGTTGGGGGGCTCGAAAAGGTATATGAGTTAAGTCGTAATTTTAGAAATGAAGGTATTTCTACTAAACATAATCCTGAATTTACCATGTTAGAGCTATACGAAGCATATGGTGATTATTACAGTATGATGCAAATTACCGAGGAGTTGATAACCTATCTAGTTAAAAATGTTTTAGGAAGTTTAGAAATTGAATATCAGGGAAATAAAATTGATTTTACACCTCCCTGGGAAAGAATAAGCATGTTTAAGGCAATAGAAGAAGCGGTAGGACTCCGGGTAGATAAAATCTCTAAAAAAGACTTTAATGAAATTGTAAAAAAATATAGTTTGGATATAAAAGGTAATATAAATAGAGGTGAAATTGCCAATGAACTTTTTGAAAAATTTGTAGAACCAACTTTAATTCAACCAACTTTTGTTCTTGATTATCCTCTTGAGCTTTCCCCTCTATCCAAACAGAAGAAAGACAATCCAGAATTAGTAGAACGTTTTGAATTATTTATCAGTTCAATGGAATTAGTAAATGCCTTTACCGAATTAAATGATCCAGCAGAACAGAAACGTCGGTTTGAAGAACAGGTAGCCAAGAAAGAAGCAGGAGATGTGGAAAGTCACTTTATGGATAAAGATTATATTGAAGCTTTAGAATATGGTATGCCCCCCGCAGGTGGTTTAGGTTTAGGAATTGATAGATTAATGATGTTACTTACTAATTCTGATTCAATTAAAGAAGTTATACTTTTTCCTCAATTAAAATCAAAATAATAAAACAGTATATAGTATCGAGTATTGAGTATATAGTGAAGAAAGGAAAAAAAACAGAAATTTGTTAGTTGGTTAGCGGTTATGCGACTAATCGTAGGACAGGCGTCCCCCGTTTTCACGAGGGCAGGCTCGTCTGTCTATGAATTACAAAAGAAGGGCACAATTTATTGTGCCCCCTACACCTGAATCCTAATTTCTTTAACGTGATACGTGGTACGC
>PFIP01000168.1 GCA_002782675.1 Candidatus Infernicultor aquiphilus | reverse complement strand
ACTCTTACCCTTAGCCTATCAAACTTTCTGTCTGTCAGGGACTGGTTTCAGGCTCATCTTCGGATTAGAAAAGACTTTCACCCATGTCCGTGCCAGCGTTTATCTGTAGTGGGATAACACCGGGCAGTTTCTCTTTAATGATTCGAGCAGTGGTCAATAAGCCATTCCAGCTATAGGGTTGCCATGGAATAGCTATGCCTGCTTTTTTAAATAACTCTTTATTGTAATAGATCATCCTAACATCTGAACCGTACATAATAGCATAGACATCGTCTTTATGACTCCCCGCTTTTTTTGCAGGAGCATAGTACTCATCCCAAATTGGCCAGGCCTCAACATATTTATTTAAAGGTAGTAATAATTTTGCTTCTGCAAATTCTGGTACCCAGAATAAATCTATCCAGGCTACGTCCGGACCAATTCCACCTTTAACATCCAAGACAAACTGCATCTTCCAATCTTCCGGCGCAACTCCACTGGGCAGACACTTTACCTCAACATCTCTGCCTTTATCTTTCATCTCCTTTTCAAATAGAGGAACCACGACATCTTCAACCCATTCTGCCGACTGAGAACCCCTTCCGCCTTTTATTGAGTTGTAGGAAAATGAAATGGAAACCTTTTCAGCAAAGATGGAAGTTGACGTGGCCATTAAGAAAACAGCCAATGTAAGAACTAACACTAATAGCACCATAATTCTTTTCATTTTTCTTTAACCTCCTTTTATTAGATAACTTTCTTTTCAGCACAAAATATCCAATTTAATTAAAAAACTTAAAATCTTTTTTTCCATTTCTCACCCCCTTTTAAAGTAGAGATTATCGAAATGCTTTTCCTTACATCGTTTCCCTTTCAATACTTATGGGATATTGTACCGAATAATCTATTAAATAATACATACTACATTATTATTAAAAATCCTTCTTTTTGATAAAATTTTTACGGATACCGAGAACCGTTCCCTGTATTTTTAATCTTATCCCTACATTTTGGTCTGAATTAATTCAGTAAATAATAATATCTTTTCAGCATCAGAGGGGTAAAATAAAAAGGGTTTTACATCTTCAGCTAATTCTTTAAAATTAATTTTTTCACATTTTAATAAAAATTTTTCTTTAATTTCTTTAGTATTTATATTTTCTTTCAGCTTCATCTTTTCTTTTAAAAAATTAAAATTCGGATTGGTTTTAGAAAAAAGAAAAATCGCATCGTAAAAATCTCTCCCCATAGCTCTAGGGCGATTTAAAATAGCCAATATTTTCTGAGCTAATAATACATCTGGAGGAACAACATTAATTCTCAAAAAAATATCAAATTTATTTAAAATTACTCTTCCCACTTTATAATTAACCTTTTGTGGTTCACTATCAATCTGAATAATTAACTTTTCCTGTGGATGACTGGTAATATTATAGTAAGAAAATATTCCAGGAAATTTTATAAAACTGCGAAAAGCCCTTCTATATCTATTTTGCAATTCAACAGAATAACCATATAATTCCAATTTTCGTAATATTTTTTGAGTTAGATCTTCAAAATCTTCTTGGCTTAAGCCTTGATTATCGAAATCCAGATCTTCAGAAAACCGTCGATTTCCGTGAATAACGTGGATGGCTGTTCCACCCATAAAGATCAATCGGTTTCCATATTCAGAGCTATAAATAATATCTAAAATAACATACTGCAGGTATTCTCTTAATAAATTTCTTTTATAAATTCTTAGATTTTCAGGATAAAACGATTCTATCTGATTTAAATTAAGCATTTTTCAAGTAACTCCAAAAAGCATTAATTCTTCTATTTAACTTCTTTCGATTAAATTTTTCTAAATAATTCATCAGCTTTTTCTCATCTATCTGCTCGAAAAACATTTCTCTATTGATTCGCAAGCTATTAAAATCTGGTTCGGTTTCTAGATGCGGATGCAGATAAAAATAATCCAGGAAGGCCTTCTCTATTTCAGCCATTTTTAAATATTGTTCTTTGTAATTCATTAGATAATAACCAAAAAATAGTGGGGGCTTTATACTTCGAAAAATAAATTCCCCGATAGAGGTCTTAAAATGAGAGGTCTTTCGGGTAGAAATTGAGGTAATTCCATAGATACTCTCCGGAATTAAGTGATAATAAGATAGGGCACTCTCCAAAGAGACATAAGAGGGCAAATAAATACGATTGGCAATCTTAAATAAAATTTCTTCGCTAAGCTGAAAATCAGAAAAGATATAATAACCACGAATTACTTTCTTAATATAACCCTTATCCTGCCACTCATTTAATCTTGCCCGATAAAAATTAGGTTCAATGATTTTAATTTCATTTAAAGAAAAAATGGGGAAATTCTTTAATTCATTTTTTAATTCTAAATATTTCATTTTATTTCTCTAAAATACTATTTATAGTACTATCAAGAAATATTATACTATTTAAATGATTTAAAAGCAAAAAATATTTTCCTATTCCGATATAACCAACATCTTTTTTACTTTTTAACCAGTTCCACACGCCGATTCTGAGCCATCCCGATAGCCGTGGTGTTGGGTGCGATTGGTTTGGACTCACCATAATAGCCTTTGAATCTATATCAAAGTTGATTCCGTAAATCCGAACCCTCCCGAATTCTGAAAGATCCTTAGCCATTTGTTCCTGCACCCCACCCGCCCAATGAGGACAGCCGCCAACCTCCTGAGACTTATTCACCCCGCTCCATATTCCTGCTTCACCTACCTGACCTTCGCTCCACCAAAGACCATAAAATTTCTCTCCATCGGAGGTAAAAACCATTACGGCTGGACCTTTTACGTCGCCTTCCTGCCAGGTAATTTTTATGATCCGGCCTTCAATGCCACCATTTAATACTCCCTCATTATATTCGTAACAGCCGGTCACTGATGTTCCCTGCTGTCGGAGATGAAAGTCGCCATAGTCACTCTCAAACCATACTCAGCGGGTTTCTCTACAAGTAATGCTCCAGAAGAGAACGAGACCAGCGGCTGATCAGTTGCGGCTGCAAAAGTTTTAATCTGTTATTTCACCTTAACACTTCTGACCACTTCATCGATTATTGGTCTACAAACTCGTTCAAATTGGTCATTCTGAGCAACAAAGGCAAAACCAACGGATTGCCCTTTACTAGTGAAATAGGAATGGGAAATGCTTTTCACAATAGTGTTACCTATTGACATTTCGCCTTCAAAATAGGCAGTGGTATCTTTTATATCTTTTATTAAAATTTTGGCTGGGAACTGTTTTATTTGTTCTTGAAATAGGTTTTCTTCGTATTCTCTAAAGGAAGTGTTTGGCGGAACTGATGCAACTTTAATAATAAAATTGCATCCCTCATTGGAAACTGCAACCTCGTATTTGTCCGCTTCCGCTATTTTGCTTCTGTCGATATTCGGCCAGTTCGGATACTTTACTTCAAAATCATCTGTCTTAAAAGTTGCATACTGTTGCCCGTTGGAGAACTCTCCAGGCCGTTGACCTTGTGCTTCTTTTTGCGGACCCTTGTTGCTGAAAAAGAAAAATAGTCCGCCTCCGATAACCATCAAAACCAAAACGGCGATAATAATGTATATAACTTTATTGTTTTTCATATTTTTTACCTCTTAACTATTATTATTTAATAAATAAATCAACCTTTTATTATTTTAACAAATTTTCAATGGAAACATCCAATGCTTTGGAAATTTGTGCCATAGTTTGAACGCTCGACTTATTAACAACACCGCTTTCGACTTAAGCTACCGCGCCGCAACGACTCGTGTTATTCGTGAGACCTATATAGATTATAGGTCTTCGCAGAAGTAAGGTCAAAGAAAATAGATATTTTTTTGTGCATTTACCAAGACATATTATATAATAATAAAGAGAGAGTTAGCAAATTGGTATTCGGTTAAACCCTTCCAGATGGCTTTAGAAAGCCAGCAGAAGCGCACTTTTCAAAAAATTTGATCTTAAATAAGAAAAGTACTAAAGTAAAAAAACCAGAATCAATCAGAGGCGAAAAGGGGGTGGGAGAAAATTAGCCTTTTATCCATGATTCTGTTAAAATAAAAAGTGAAAATAAGGAGGTTCTGGAGTATCAATTTATAACCACATCTTGAAACCAGGACAGTTAAAACAAAAACATGAAAAAAATAATTATTATAATCTCGGCTTTGATTATTGCTCTTTTTGGATTATTCTGGATTTATTCTAATGGCGCTTCTAAAAATACATCCGTTGAAAATAAAATCTTATCTTCGGCTGTTTCTATTCCGGAAAAAGTCCTTTCCAATAGATTTGGTTTTCTTGGCGGGCAAGAAGAGGAAAATCCTTTTGTAGAAGACGTTGGTGGGGCGTGGGTGCGGCCTCATCCTGGACCATTTTTGTGGGACTCGATGCAGAAAGATAAGAATGGTAAAACGGATTTTTCCAAAACAGATAAGATTGTTGGATGTCAGCAATCTCAAAATTATGGCACTCTGGCGACTATTTGGCCATTTGCTGAATGGGATCAAAAAATGCGTGACGGTTCTGACTTTTGCGCGGTGTCAAACAAAGATGAATTTTTGAATCAAAACGACAAGAAAGGTCGAGGCGATTATTTGCCTCTTCACCGTTGCAATCCAACAAATTGGGAGGATTATAAAAAATGGGTTTATTCCATAGTGGAGCGGTACGATGGTGATGGTATTGATGACATGCCCAATCTCAAAATCCCGATTAAATATTGGGAAGTGATGAATGAGCCGGATTTGTCGTATGGAAACAACGCTCCCGACAAAGACAGACTGACTTTTTATAAAGAAGGGCCGAAAGAATATGCCAAGCTTCTTATCCAAACATCGGAGGCAATTCGTTCAGCCGATCAGAATGCTAAAATTCTAATTGCCGGAGCGGCCGGGGCCGACAAACGATTTTTGGATTTTTACCGCGAAGCTCTCTCTGTGAATGGCACCAAAGACGCTTTTGACATTGGCAATGTCCATTGCATATCAAATGATCAGGGCACAAGCGATTTCAATGTCGGCGCTTATAAAAAGATGCTGGCCGAATTCAAAATATCAAAACCGATCTGGGTAACAGAAGCGGAAAGTTTTAATGGCAAAACCGCCGAGGAGAATTATGAACTGACAAAAAAGAGCACAATGGGAGCGATTTCAGCTGGCGCGGAAAAGATATTTTACACCCGTTACAATTTTAACGATTTCCGCACTGATATGTCTCAAAAAAATGTTGAGTCTGAAGAATCGATAAGGGCCAGCGAAAAACAATATCAAAGTATTACTTCGCAATTTTGAGGCTAATCGCAAAAGTTTGTGATTTTAACTAATTTATTGCAAGAGGAAAGCCTTATAATATAAGGGTTTCAGAGTCAGAATGCGAGATATCGCTTGTGGCGCATTATTTTAAGCCGGGCTATGGTTTTACCCCTCGAAAATGGCTTTTTTTAGCTAAATTTTCCTCCCTCCAAAATTTGAAAGTGGCTATTTATAGGGGTTACATAGTTTTGGGGAGGTAAAAATAGGTTAAAAACAGGGGTCGTAATTGCCGATACCCGCTTTCGCGAGTACAAGTTTTTCGAAAATTGAGACGCGAAAAAAGGCACTCTAGGTGCGTT
>PFIP01000162.1 GCA_002782675.1 Candidatus Infernicultor aquiphilus | reverse complement strand
GGTCTAGGGCAAATGATAGCCCTTAAATATGGGGCTATACCTATAGTAAGAGAAACAGGAGGATTAAAGGATACTGTTATACAATTTAATGAAGATACTGGTGAAGGAAATGGCTTTAGATTTTACAACTATAACCCAGACGAAATGGGAGAGACCATAAACTACGCCATTAAATTATACCAGGATAAAAACATATGGGGAAAAATAATGACCAATGCTATGAAATCTGATAACAGCTGGGAAAAGTCTACTGAAAAATATGCTGATTTATATAAGAAGTTAATGGAGGAGTTGTAATGCTTATATCTAAAAAAGCTTTTAGCGGAAGAGGTTGTATCGATGGAAGAACTTATATTTCATAATTCCCATGATAATGCCTTTAGAAGTCCATTTGGTGCTATAGAAAGCGGTATAAGACTTTCTATAGCACTTCTAATTTCGAAAGACTTAAACCATAAGGAAGTTTTTATTCATATAATTAAAAGAGATGCAGAAGAAAAAATAAAGATGGAAGCTTTTGAGTCATCTACCGATGATTATATGTATAAAGTTAATGTGGATTCAAAGGATTATTCTGGTTTGATTTTTTATTATTTTTCTATATCAAATGATGAAAATATTATTTACTATGGGAATAATCCTGATATTCTAGGAGGGATTGGCCATAGATATAGTGATATTCCCCCTGGTTATCAGATAACAGTATATAAAAAACATCATGTTGTACCAGATTGGTTTAAAAGCTCAGTTGTATATCAGATTTTTCCGGATAGGTTTTATAATAAAAACCCTTATATAAAAAATCCGAAAAAGAATTCTTTCGTATACGCTAATTGGGATGACGAACCTTTTTATATAAAAGACAGCAATGGAAGAATTCAAAGATGGGATTTTTTTGGTGGTAATATTGAAGGGATAATTGAAAAGCTGCCTTATATCAAGGATCTAGGTATAAGCACAATTTATCTAAATCCAATATTTGAAGCTCCCAGCAATCATAGATATGACACTTCAAATTATAAAAGAATTGACCCTATTCTTGGGGATAATGATGATTTTGAAAGACTTTGCTCAATTGCAAAAGATTTAGAAATAAAAATAATACTAGATGGAGTTTTTAGCCATACTGGAGATGACAGTGTATATTTCAATCGTTATGGAAATTTTAACGAAATAGGTGCTTATCAATCGAAAGAATCAAAATACTATAGCTGGTATCAGTTTGACCAATATCCAAATAAATATAAAGGTTGGTGGGACATAGATGAAATGCCTAATGTATCAGAGCTTAACGATTCTTATTTAGATTATATGATGCGGGATGATGATAGTGTAATTACTAATTGGATGAAAAAAGGGGCTATGGGATGGAGACTTGATGTTGCTGACGAATTGCCTGATGAGTTTATTAAACTTTTAAAGAAAAAAATTAAAAGATTAAACCCAGATTCAGTGCTTATCGGTGAGGTATGGGAAGATGCATCAAATAAAATAAGCTATGGTTTAAGACGAGAATACTTTTATGGTGAAGAACTTGACTCAGTAACGAACTACCCTTTGAGAAATATTATGATTGATTTCATCACTAATAAAGTTAATGCAAGTAAAGTCCATAGCAGTATAATGAATCTTTATGAGAACTATCCAAGAGAAAACTTTTATTCATGTCTAAACTTAATTGGGGGACATGATGTAGCCAGGATATTGACCATAATGGAAAACAAATATGAAAATGTAGAAACATCAATAAAAGCATTAAAGCTTATTATTATTTTTCAAATGACATTTCCAGGAGTGCCTTGCATTTATTATGGCGATGAAGCAGGTCTAAGGGGAAGCACAGATCCACATAATAGAAAGACTTATCCATGGGGAAATGAAAATAAAGAAATTCTGAACTTTTATAAAGAAATGATAAAGTTAAGAAACAGTGATGATGTTTTTGTTAATGGTGATTTTCATTCATTATATATTACAGACGATATTTATGCTTTTACAAGAAGTAATGACAAAAAAATGGTATTGATCGCAATTAATAAATCATTGGAACAAAAGACTTGTAAACTGCCTTTTATGGAAGATGAATTGGTTTTGGAATCAATGTCTTGGATTATAAAAGAAAAGTTAAGTATAATAAGAAATTGTCAGGCAGATTCAGGTTATATACCTCAGGGATAGAAACTCTCTCCATAGTCTAGAAACTATATTGTCACTGTTTGACACGGATATTACTTATTATAATTAGTAAAAAAGAAACTTATTAATAAAAATTGAAGCCTCGATGTTTGGTATAAATGCCATGCATCGAGGTTTTTATTTTATATGGGTAGTTTTATTGCGTTATCTGGTCAGGTCTCCACAGGCTGACCGAGAATAACTCAATTATAAATTAAAAAAGGGGACGGGTCCATTTATTCATTTAAAAGAATCTGTGATATCTTGTAATGTTTAATATTTTATATTATAGTAATCATATTGATACATATAAAAGTATTAAAGTGCTGATGAACGCGATACCAAAAGTAATTAAAGAAACAAATCATCAAATTGCGAAAAGTTTTGAAAAAGTAGAAAAAATTTATGAGAAAGTTATTAAAGAAAATCAAAAATAGCCGTAAAATCCAAACCTTTATTTTAACTATCGCTTTAATTATTTGTGCTGGAATTTTTTGGTATATTAGAACAAATCCAGTTATGCCGCAATTGACGATATATTTTTTAAATGATGTAAAACTGCCGGAAAAAGGCCAAAAAGTTTTGGTTTTTTCACCTCATCCTGATGATGAAACCATTGCCTGCGGCGGTTATATTATCGAATCAGTACAAAGAGAAGCTGAGGTTACCATTGTTTTAGTTACCGATGGCAATAAACGTAGTTTAAAAGATTTGCGATACTCGGAATTTAAAACCGCCACCAGTGTTTTGGGAGTGCCGACTAATAATTTAATTTTCTTAAATTATCCAGACGGTAAGCTTGCTCAACAAAGTCAGGCCGAATTAGAAAAAATATTTCAAAATCAAATAGACAGTTACCATCCCGATATTGTCCTCTACCCTCATCCTGGTGATACTCATCAAGACCATGCTACCATCAGCAAAATTATAGAGAAAATATTAGAACAATCTCCGAATAAAAAAATTGCTTATAAATACTTAGTTCATCACCATCTGTATCCTCGTCCCAAAAAATATGCTCCCGACTTATACACCCTACCGCCAATTAGTTTAATTAGTTTTGATGGAGGATGGGAAAGATTGATGTTGTCGGAAGAAACAGAAAATTTAAAGCAAAGAGCACTTAAATCTTATAAAAGTCAATTAAAAAATCCCTTACTAAAAAATTTACTCGAATCATCTATTCGGAAAAATGAACTATTTGCCGTAGAAAGTTTACCATGATTAACCATACCCACTAACCAGAGAAACAGAAAAGAATTCGATATGGTCTTCCATTGTTTAGGTGGGTTCAATGCAGGGACAATAAGCTTAATTTGTGAAGAATGAATCTCGTCTGGTTAGAAAGAGGGCGGGATTTTTCTATTTTATAAAATAATTATATTTTATTTGTCTTATTTATAAAAATACTATAAAATTAGTACGGGCGAATAAAATATTTTAAAGGTTGGTTAAAATGAAAAAGAAAGAGTATGAAGTTATTATCATAGGGGCAGGGCCAGCAGGCATTTTTACTGCCCTTGAATTATCGAAAAAAAATAATATGGATATATTGATATTAGAAAAAGGGAAAGACCTCGACCAGAGAGTGTGCCCAATGAGGAGTAAAAAAGAGAGTTGTTTTCATTGTTCTCCCTGTTCACTATTGTCCGGCTGGGGTGGGGCCGGTGCCTTTAGTGATGGTAAACTCAATTTATCGACTGAAATTGGTGGACACTTAGATAATTATATAGATAAAGATAGAATAATTAATTTAATTAAATATGTTGATGATATTTACCTTGAATTCGGAGCAAATAAAACTGTTTATGGCACCAATGAAGAACAAATAGATATTATTAAGAAAGAAGCTTCTTGGGCTAATTTAAAGCTAATACCAACCAGGATAAGACATTTAGGTACCGAAAAAAGTGCTGAAATATTAAAAAAGATGTACCATTTCCTAAGAAGTAAAAATAACATTCGAACCAGCACCGAGGTAAAAAAAATATTAGTTGATAAGGGAAGAGCAATAGGAGTTGAAACTACAAAAGGTGAAGTCATAAAAGGAAAGTTTATTATAGTTTCACCAGGGAGAGCTGGTTCGGAATGGCTTAAATATCAGGCAGATGAATTAAATATAAAAATATCTAATAATCCTGTAGATGTAGGAGTAAGAGTAGAAGTTCCAGCTATAGTAATGAAACGTTTAACTGATATTATATATGAATCAAAATTAGTGTATTATACCCAATTATTCGATGATAGAGTCCGTACCTTTTGTATGTGTCCTTATGGAGAAGTGGTTATTGAATTTAGTGATGGTATTACCTCAGTCAATGGGCATAGCTATCAAGAACATCGTACTGAAAATACTAATTTTGCCTTATTAGTAAGTACTAATTTTACTGAACCTTTCAAGGAACCAATAGCTTATGGAAAATATATTGCTAATTTGGCAAATATTTTGAGTGAAGGGGTCATTATTCAAAGATTGGGAGATTTAGAATTGGGCAGGAGATCTACACCGGATAGAATAAAACATTCAATAGTTATACCCACTTTAAAAGAAGCTACCCCTGGAGACCTCAGCTTTGTTTTGCCCTATAGAATTCTTACCGATATTATCGAAATGCTAAAAGCGATGGATAAAATTGCTCCTGGAGTTTATTCAAAGCATACTCTTTTATACGGCGTAGAAGTAAAATTTTATTCTTCCCGATTAGAGCTTTCCGAATGTTTAGAGACAAAAGTTGATAATCTATTTGCCGCTGGTGATGGTGCCGGGATAACCCGTGGACTTATTCAAGCCTCTGCCTCAGGGGTAATAGTAGCAGAAGAAATATTGAAAAGGAGAAATAAAAATAAATAAGAGATGAAGATACTTTTAACTAATGATGATGGAATATATTCAGAAGGAATTCAAACTTTAAAAAGCCAATTAGATAATATAGCGGAGGTTATAGTAGTTGCCCCTGATCGAGAAAGAAGTACTGTTGGTCATGCTATGACTCTACATAAACCTTTAAGAATTAGACCAGTTAAAGTGAATGGAGGTTTTGAGGGATATTCGGTAAATGGGACACCGGCAGATTGCATTGTTATTGGATTATTGGAGATTATGAAGCACAAAAGGCCAGATTTAGTTGTCTCAGGAATTAATCGAGGTCCAAATTTAGGCGATGATATTATTTATTCAGGGACAGTTTCAGCCGCAATGGAAGGAGCGATGAGAAATATACCTTCTTTAGCTATTTCAATTGCTGCTTATGAAGATTTTAAATTTGAATCCGCGGCATTATTCACTAAAAATTTAATATCTCATTTAATAAAGGATGATTTACCCCATAATTTAATACTTAATATCAATGTCCCTAATATCGATTATGATAGAATAGAGGGAATCGAAATAACCAAACATGGGAAAAGAGTATATCAAAATGAATTAAAGATAATATATGATCCTCAAGGTACTACTCATTATTGGTTAGGAGGAGACTTGCCCGAAGGGAAGATTGAACCCGATACTGATTTTGAGGCAATTTATAA
>PFIP01000154.1 GCA_002782675.1 Candidatus Infernicultor aquiphilus | reverse complement strand
TTTGCACAAATTTTTTTAACCGATGATCTTACTTTCATTTATTTATTTCCTCCATAAATAGTTTAGCGTTTAGTGTATAGAAAAAAATACTGTAACGAGTAATATGTAATGAGTAATGAGTTTATATTTTAAGTTTATAAAAACAGGTTACTTGTCACATATTACACATTACACTGTTTACGGGCAAACCGATAAACTAGCTAACTAAGTAACTAATTCTTAGCGAGATACGATTTACCAGATAAGTAATAGAAATTTATAATCTATAAACGATTCTGCCCTGGGTTAAATCATAAGGTGATATTTCAACTTTTACTCTGTCTCCAGGTAAAATTCTAATAAAATGCATCCTAATTTTACCTGAAATATGGGCTAATATTTCACAACCATTTTCCAATTCAACCCGAAAAGTAGCATTAGGTAAAGCTTGAATAACTTTTCCTTGCATTTCTATACACTTTTCTTTCACCATTAATTATTCCTCCGCTTAAAATATCTTTTATTTAAACCATTTAAAAGTAACTAATTTATTTAAAGAATAGTCAATATTTCATTCCCATCTGCAGTTATAGCTATACTATGTTCAAAATGTGCTGATCGCCTTCCGTCTTCTGTTACAACTGTCCACCCATTATTACAAAGTCTTGTTTTGTAATCACCCATATTTACCATAGGTTCAAGGGCTAATACCATTCCCTCTTCTAGCATTAAACCAGTATGAGGAACCCCATAATTTGGTATTTGTGGTTCTTCATGCAAATAACAACCTACTCCATGACCTACATATTCTCTTACTACAGAGAAATTAAAATTTTCTACTGTTTTTTGTATAGCAAAAGAAATATCACCTAATCTATTGCCTATAATAGCTTTCTCTATGCCTGCAAACAGAGATTTTTTAGTTACTTCTAAAAGCTTTTGTTCTCTTGAGTCTATCTTTCCAACCGGAACTGTAGCTGCAGTATCTCCATAGTAACCTTTTAAATTTGTTCCAATATCTATACTTACAATATCTCCTTCTCTTAATCTTCTCTTTCCGGGAATCCCGTGAACTACTTCTTCGTTTATAGAAACACATATGGAATGTTGAAATTTATTTTTTCCTGTTCCGTAACCTTTAAATGCCGGCTTTGCTCCGTGTTTTACTATATAATCCTCAGCAATTCTATCTAACTCTAAAGTGGTGATTCCTTCTTTTATATTTTCTAATAATTTGTTTAAAGTGCTTGCTGCCAATTTACAACTCTTTCTTATATAATTAATTTCTTCAAGAGATTTTAAAATAACCATTTACTTTTTATCAGGACGTTCCTTTTTCTAAAACCTTTTTTATTTCTAAAAAAGCATTTTCACTTAAATCAGCATCTATTACAGTTAATAATTTTTTTTCTTCATAATATTTTATTAAAGATAAAGTTTGATTATTAAATACTTTTAATCTATTTTTTATAGTCTCTCCTTTATCATCATCTCTTTGATATAATTCTCCTCCGCAAATATCACAAATATTATCCTTTTGAGGAGGATTAAATAATAAATTATAATTAGTACCACATTTTTTACATACTCGGCGATTAGATAATCTTTTAATTATTTCAGAGAAGGGTATTTCAAAATAAAATACATAATCGATATGCTCGTTAAGTTCTTTATTTAATTTCTTTAATGAATTGGCTTGTTCAATATTTCGAGGAAACCCATCAAAGATATAGCCATTTTTACAATCTTCTTGTTTTATTCTTTCTTTTATTATCTCTAAAATAATATTATCTGGCACTAATCCTCCTCTGTTTATAATATTTATTACTTCTTTTCCTAATTTAGTCTTTTTATCTATCGCTTCTCTTAAGATTACTCCTGTTGAAATAACTGGTATATTAAATTCTTTTTGCAACTTTTTTGCTACTGTACCTTTTCCCCCTCCTGGAGGTCCTAACAAAATTAATCTCATTATAGATTGCCTTTCTTCTAATGCCAAATATTATTTTTTACTTAAAATATTTTTATTCCATAGATTTATTTCTTAATAAATCCTTCATAATGTCTCATTAATAATTGTGATTCAATTTGTTGAATAGTCTCTAAAGCAACTCCTACCATAATCAATATAGATGTTCCTCCAAAATAAAAAGTTGTAATACCAGTAATTTCTATTAAAATATTAGGTAGAATAGCAATTATAGTTAAAAATATTGCACCACTTAAGGTAATTCGAGTCATTATATGATCTATAAAAACAGAGGTATTTTTACCTGGTCTTATTCCGGGTATAAAACCTCCATATTTTTTCATATTATCTGCTAAATTGATGGGGTTAAAGGTAATTGCTGTATAAAAGAAAGTAGATAATATTATTAATATAGAATATAAAACTAAATATAATGGTTGTCCTGGTGAAAGAGCCGCAGCCATACTCTTCATAAAAGTTATATTCTGAAAAAATTGAGCAATGGTAGCAGGAAAGAGTAAAAATGCAGAAGCAAATATTATCGGAATAACTCCAGCTTGATTTACTCGTAAAGGAATATGAGTACTTTGACCACCATACATTTTACGTCCTATCACTCTCTTTGCA
The DNA here is from genome assembly GCA_002782675.1 of Candidatus Infernicultor aquiphilus. Classification (GTDB taxonomy): domain Bacteria; phylum Atribacterota; class Phoenicimicrobiia; order Phoenicimicrobiales; family Phoenicimicrobiaceae; genus Infernicultor; species Infernicultor aquiphilus. The sequence continues at coordinate 3,522 of PFIP01000154.1, read as the reverse complement.
TATTGAACCGGTATCCTTCTCTGCCCTTGTTGGATAGCAATAACTCCTCCAACCACAATAATACCAATTATAATTAAACTCAATAATGATATAATATTAATTTCTCCAACTTGTAAAAGTTTAATAGTTTGAGTAAGTTGAGAAGGAATTTGCGCAATAATTCCAGCAAAAATAATTATAGAAATACCATTACCAATGCCAAAATCAGTAATTTGTTCACCTAACCACATTAAAAAACAAGTTCCAGCTGTAAGTGTGATTAACAATAAGAATCTGAAACTAAATCCTGAAATCATCAATACACCCATGTTTTGTAGCCAAACACTTATTCCAAAGGCCTGGACAATAGCCAAAAATACTGTAGAATAACGCGTAATTTTAGTGATCTTATCCCTTCCTTCTTCTCCTTCTTTAGCCCATTGCTCTAAAGTAGGAACAACCGCAGTTAAAAGTTGCATAATAATAGAAGCATTAATATAAGGCATTATCCCTAAAGCAAAAACGGAAAAACGACTTAATGCTCCTCCAGCAAAAAGGTCAAAAAACCCTAATATCCCTCCTTGAGCAAATAAATTAGTTAATGCTTCTTTATTTACACCAGGCAATGGTAAATGGCTACCTAATCTGACTACCACTAACATTCCTAAAGTAAAATATAATCTTTTCTTTAAATCAGGAATCTTAAATAAATTACGTAAAGTCTCTAACAATTATACCACCTCAATCTTCCCACCAGCTGACTCAATCTCCCTTACCGCCTTCTGGCTAAATTTATTTGCCTTAATGGTTAATTTCTTAGTTAGACTACCTTTAGCTAATATCTTTATTCCATCCACTACTTTTTTTATAACTCCCTTACTAATCAATTCTTTCGAACTAACTATATCGCCATCATTAAACATATTTAATTTTTCTATATTTACAATACTATAGTCCTTTTTAAATACATTATTAAAACCTCTTTTAGGTATTCTTCTATATAAAGGCATCTGGCCTCCTTCAAAATTGGCTTTGACTCCGCCCCCTGCACGAGCATTTTGTCCTTTTGACCCCCGCCCCGAAGTAAAACCATGACCTGAACTGCAACCTCTACCTACTCTTTTACGTTTTTTAATCGATTTAGGAGCAGGAAATAATTTATTTAACCTCATTACTGGTTACCTCCCTTGGTTGTAATGGTTGGCTATACATTTCCACCACACTTTTTCCCCTTAATTTTGCTATATCTTTAGCATTCTTTAAATTCATAAGACCGTTCATAGTAGCTTTGGTAATATTTAAATTATTGTCACTTCCTAAGGACTTAGTTAAAATATCTTGATATCCTGCTGCTTCTAATATTGCTCGAACAGAGCCACCAGCGATTACCCCAGTCCCAGGAGAGGCTGGTTTCATAAAAACCTGAGCAGCTCCAAATCGTCCTGTAATTGCATAAGGAATAGTTCCTTTTTTAATTATTACTTTTATTAAACTCTTCTTCGCCCTCGCGACTCCTTTTTTAATTGCCTCAGATACATCTTTGGCTTTTCCATAACCTGTACCTATAATCCCTTCACCATTTCCTACTACAACCATTGCCGAGAAACCAAATCTCCTTCCACCTTTTACGACTTTGCTTACTCTATTTACGAAAATAACTGTTTCATTTAATTCTAAACCTTTAGGATCTATTTTTAACACCTATTCACCCCCTCCCCAATTTTATTTGCTTTGTATTTTTCTCTTTCTTTCATTTATATCCTCTTGGTTTCAAATTATTTTTTTGAAACACAATTATATCTAAATTTTTGAAATTAATAAAATATTTACCCAAATATATAATCAATTAAAACTGTATATTACCTTTTCTAGTGCTCTCTGCAACAGCTTTTACTCTGCCATGATAAAGGTAACCTCCTCGATCAAACACTACCTCTTTTATACCTTTCTCTTTTAACTTTTTAGCTAATAAATCACCAAGCATTTCAGCTGCTTTTATATTTCCGTGATATTTTACTTTTTCTTTTATTTCTGGATCAAGGGTAGATGATGAAACTAAAGATATACCCTTCTCATCATCAATTACTTGTGCATAAATATGTCTTGAGCTTCTAAAAATACATAATCGTGGTTTTTTGTTAGTACCGAATATATTTTTTCGTACTCTTTTATGCCTTTTAATCCTAGCTAATCTTCTATTTATATCACCCATAGTAGCACTCCTCTCTTCGGAATTTATCTATATTATTATTTTATTACTTCGCACCAGTTTTGCCTATTTTTCTTCTTACTACTTCATCAATATATCTTATTCCTTTTCCTTTATAAGGTTCTGGTTTTCGTAATATTCTTATTTTTGCTGCAGTTTCACCAACTAATTGTTTGTCAATTCCCCTTATTTTAATTATCTTTTGTTTCTCCACTTCAAATTCAATTCCTTCAGGTGGTTCAACTTTAATAGGGTGAGAATAACCTATCTGAATCACCATTTTACCACTTTCAAGGGTAGCTCGATAACCCACTCCCTGTATCTCCAAAACTTTCTCAAAACCTAAAGATACGCCTTTTACCATATTATTTATTAAACTTCGAGTTAATCCATGTAAAGCACGATGAAATTTACTTTCCGAAATTCTGGAAACATAAATCTTATTTTCTTCTATCTTTATGGGGATATCTGAATGAAAAATTCTCTCCAAAGTACCTTTTTCTCCAGATACCTTTATCTTATTATTATTTACTTCAACCTTTACTCCTTTAGGAATAGTTATAGGCATCTTCCCTATCCTGGACATATAAAACCTCCCATTTTCGTATTGCGTATCGCGTATATCGTATTTCGTATGTGTGGTATATTTACCAAATATAACAGATTACTTCTCCACCAAGATGACGTTGTAAAGCTTCTTTGCCAGTCATAATCCCCCTAGAAGTCGATAAAATAACAATTCCTAAACCGCCTAATACTCTTGGTATTTCATCTTTTTTGGCATAGACTTTCAACCCAGGTTTGCTGATTCTTTTAAGATTATTAATAGTTTTTTCTTTATTAATATATTTTAAATAAATGATCAATTGACCCTGTTTATTATCCTCTTTATATTTATAGTTTCTAATAAAACCTTCATCTTTTAATACACGAGTAATTTCTAATTTTAGCTTTGATGCTGGTATAGTTAAAGAATTATGCCGCATCTTATTGGCATTTCTTATTCGAGTTAACATATCAGCAATAGGATCTGAAACAACACTCATATATAATCCTCCTCTCTTTTGACTCTATTAAATTATAATAAACTTCGATAAATATGCCTTTTACCAGCTTGATTTAGTTACCCCTGGCAATTCACCATTATGAGCCATCATTCTAAAGCATATTCTACATATGTCAAATTTTCTCATATATCCTCGAGGTCTTCCACAAATACTACAGCGGGAATATTTCCTTACTTTATACTTTGGTTCTTTTTTTGACTTTTCTATTAAGGCTTTTTTAGCCACACTATTTCCTCCCTTTTAGCACAAAATTAACATACTCATATC
>PFIP01000038.1 GCA_002782675.1 Candidatus Infernicultor aquiphilus | reverse complement strand
TCTTTCTTGGTAATTATTTTTTCAGTCATATTATCCTCCAAGGCTGTAGGGGCGTATTGCCTGCCTGTGCGTACGCACGCAGACAGGTCCGCACGCAGACAGGCAATACGCCCCTACAGCTAACGACTAACGACTATTCACTATTCACTAGTTATTATTTTTTTAAATTCCTCTTCATTAATAATAGTTATTCCTAATTTTTGGGCTTTATCGTATTTTGATCCTGGATCTTCTCCTACCACCACATAATCAGTCTTCTTGCTCACACTACCGGTAACCCTGCCTCCTAATTCACCGATTATTTCGGTGACCTGAGTACGGGTAAAATCCTTTAAGAGGCCAGTTAAAACAAATTGTTTTCCAGTAAAAATTTGGACTCTTTTCTTTTTTCTCTTTTTCTCTTCTTTCTGACCAAAGTTCAAGTCAACACTTCTTAACCTTTCCATAATATCTAAATTTTCTTTTTCTTTAAAGAAAAGGATTACACTTTCTGCAATCTTAGGTCCAATTTCGTTAATCTCTATCAATTCTTCTAAATTAATTTTCCTTAATTGATCTAAAGTTGGAAAATATCTGGTAATCACTTCAGAGGTATGAACCCCAACATAGCGTATTCCCAGACCATAAATTAAATTAGCAAAAGATCGGTTTTTACTTTTTTCAATTGCATTCATTAAATTATCCGCAGATTTCTCAGCCATCCGCTCCAGGGAGATTAAATCATCTCTTTTTAAAAAATATAAATCCGAAACATTCTTAATGAGTCCATTTTCCACTAATTGGTCAATTATGGCAGGACCCAATCCTTCTATATCCATGGCATTTCGAGAGGCAAAATGCCTTATTCTTTCCTTTAGTTGAGCTAAGCAAGTGAGGCTATTGCATCGAGAGACTACCTCACCTTCTAATCGAGATACTTTTGCCCCACATACTGGACATTTAGAAGGCATCACAAATTCTTTTTCCTTACCAGTTCTCTTCTCCTTAATTACTTTAACCACTTCAGGTATTACTTCTCCAGCTTTTTGAACTAAGACGGTATCCCCAATTCGTATATCTTTTCTCCTAATTTCGTCTTCATTATGTAGAGTTGCTCTCTGCACTACTGAGCCGGATATTTTAACCGGGTCAAGCATAGCCACTGGAGTTAGGGCTCCAGTCCTCCCTACTTGAACAATAATATCTCGAATTTTTGTGGTTACCTGCTGAGCAGGAAATTTATAAGCAATAGCCCAACGAGGGCTTCGGGTAGTCGAACCTAATTCTTCCCTTAGTCTTAAAGAATTAACTTTAATAACCATACCATCGATTTCATAATCAAGGTCTTCTCTTTTTTCTATCCACTCTTGACAATAGCTTATAGCTTCTTCTATATCCTGACCGAGCTGGATATGGGGGTTTACTTTAAACCCTATCTTTTTTAAATAATTCAAGACTTCTATATGATTCTTAAATTTAGGTCCCTCAGGAAAAGTAGCTTGATAAATAAAGGTATCTAAATGTCTTTGTGCAGTAATCTGAGGATCCAATTGCCGTACTGAACCAGCTGCTGCATTCCGAGGGTTGGCGAATAAATACTCCTCTTTTTTTATTCTATCTTCATTTAACTTCTTAAAATCACTTTTTTTCATATAAACTTCTCCATAAATTTCCAAATGGGAAGGAAGGTCATCACCAAATAATTTTAATGGTATAGTTTTTATGGTTTTAATATTGGAAGTAATTTCTTCCCCGGTTATCCCATCTCCTCGGGTAGCTCCCCTTACCAAGATGCCATTTTCATAGACTAAAGCGACTGCAAGTCCATCAATCTTTAACTCTATTACATAATCTAATTTTTGTTGAGGAATTAATTTTTTTATCCTCTGGTCAAAAGCTCGCAATTCTTCGGACGAAAAAGCATTAGCCAGACTTAACATAGGAGTAATATGTTGTACGGTGGTAAATTCTGGAACTGGCTCTATCCCTACTCTTTGCGTGGGGGAAGCAGAAGTAAGGTATTGAGGATATTTCTTTTCCCATTCCATTAATTCTTTCATTAATTGATCATATTCGGTATCAGAAATAGATGGGTCATCTAATACATAGTATCGATAGTTATGATATCTTATTTCTTCTCTTAATTTTTCTATCTTATTTTTAATATTATTGGAATTAAAAGTCATTTTTTTATCTTATTTCTTCTATTTTAAAGTTTTGTCAAACCAAGTCACCATAATTTGTAGGGGCATATTGTATATGCCCTCATTTTCTCCTGTAGGGGCGTATTGCATACGCCCTCATTTTCTAATAAATATTAACTAAAATTTTTCCAAAAAATATTTTCTATTTCATCAGGTTTTCCCTCACCGTTTTCCCTATCATATTCCCATTTTAAGGGATTATTTTGAATATATTCACGAATCCGATTTAATTCGTTCTCATTTCTTATAATATGTTCATAATAATTACGCTGCCATATAGAATATAAAAGGGGATAGTCTAAACCTTTAATTTGTCTGGTAACAGCAGATTTAAACCCACGTATAATCGAGCCAATTGTTTGAGAGGGGGAGTGAAATTTATTTGTAGGGGCGTATTGCAATACGCCCCTACCGGTGTTGGGCGTATACAATACGCCCCTACTATTGTCCGTTAATACTATTATAATCCCATGAAAATGATTAGGCATAATCACATATTCATCTAATTGAATGTTTTTACGAATTTGAAAAGTTTTTAACCATTCTCTGGCAGTAATTTTTCCTAATACCTTCAATTCTATTTTGCCCTCGCTTATATATCCCAGTAAATTTTCCTTAAGATAGGTACAAATGGTAATAAAATATGCACCCGGTATAGAATAATTATAGTTTTTTATTCTAAGGGAATGTCGATGATATTTACTGGAATTACTACTATGGTTATCCTTATTTATGAGCATTTATATTTTTCCTTCTTAATGGCTATCAAGGGCGTATGCAATACGCCCTCTTATTTTCTCCTGTTGTAGGGGCGTATTGCATACGCCCTCTCATTTTCTCCTGTTGTAGGAGCAACCATGAATGGTGCCCTTCCTGTTTTATTGTTTTCCGTTTGTCGAGGGCACGATTCATCGTGCCCCTACGGGTTGGGCGTTCGATATACCTCTACCTGTTGGGCGTAACCAATAGGCTTCTACCGTAGGGGCGTATGCAATACGCCCCTACCTGCTCAATCGATAACCTAGTAAATAAATCATTCTGCCTTTTTTTGTAACATAACCACAATAAGTATATAACAAAATTAGCTTAAAACTCAAGTTATTTTAATATATATGAATGTGTCAGGGGGAGGTTCTTTGTCACACTTCAAGAATAAAGATTTGACCCCTTTCCTTTTTTGGAGTAAGGTATTCAAAGGTATTTTAGTGGAGTGGACCATGAGATTTAAAGTTTATGATGAAGTGTTTGAAAAATTGCCAGATTTATGTTTTGGTGTGGCAGTAGGTTACCATATTAATAATAAGCAAAATATCCCAGAAATATATGAGCTGATGAAAAATGAAATGAGCAAGGTGGAGAATAACCTTAAAGGTATAAACTTAAAAGAATATCAAGGGATAATACCCTATAGAGATGCTTTTAATAAATTAAACCTTAATCCCAATAAATTTATGAGTTCAGTGGAAGCTATGGTAAAAAGAGTCTCCAAGGGGAATGTTTTGCCTTCCATAAATCCGGTGGTAGATTTAGGAAACAGTATTTCTTTAAAGTACATACTACCCATGGGAGCCCATGATCTGGATGCCCTGGAAGGAGAAATTGCGGTAAGATTTTCCAGGCAGGGAGATACCTTTACCTCTCTAGGAGAAGAAGTAGTGGAAGTTTTGGATAGTGGAGAATTAGTCTACGCTGATTCTAAAAAAATTAGAACCAGAAGATGGATTTGGAGACAATCAAATATTGGTAAGATTGATGAAAATTCAAAAAATATCTTTTTTCCTATCGATGGATTCCAGACCAATAAAGAAAGGGTGCTTAAAGCAGCAGATGAATTGGAAATATTGCTTAAAAAATATTTTAACTGTAAGACTAAAAAAGGCTTCCTAGATATAAATAATCAAGAAATGGAAATATGAAGTGGTTTAATTAATTCTTTAAAATTGAAGGATAACTTTGAAAAAATACAAAAAGTTTTTAGTAAATTAGATTAGTAGAAAAAGTTTTATAAAATTTAGAAATAAGAAAATTTTACTGACCGGAAAGGATTTCTTCATGATTAAATTATTTAAAAATCTAAAGCCCTATACCCTGTCGATAATCGTGGTTATGGTTTTTGTTTTTTTACAATCATTTTCGGAAATATATCTACCCACGCTTATGGCGGATATTGTGGATACCGGGGTTATCAATGGGGATATTGCTTATATTATAAGAATTGGAGGATGGATGCTTCTGATTGCGGTTATTGGAATGATTAGTGCCATTTTTGGAAGTTACTGGGCCGCTAAAGTAGCGACCGGATTCGGAAGAGACCTTCGGACTAAAGTATTTACCAAAGTAGAAAGTTTTTCTTTAGAAGAATTTGATGAAAAAGGAACTGCCTCTCTTATCACCAGAACGACTAACGATATTACCCAAATTCAGCAATTGGTTGTAATGCTTAGGCTTTTCCTGAGAGCACCGATGCTTTGTATTGGTAGTATTATTATGGCAGTTTCCAAGAATGCTAAATTATCCTTGGTTCTGGTGGTTATTTTACTGATTTTAACCCTACTTATTGTTTTACTCAGTAAAAAAAGTATGCCGCTTTTCAAATCAATGCAAATTAAATTGGATCATCTTAATCTGGTTCTTCGAGAAAATTTAACCGGTATAAGAGTTATTCGAGCCTTTAATCGGGATAATTATGAAAAGAAAAGATTTAATGAGGCCAATCTTGATTTAACGGAAACAGCTATAAAAGTGAACAAGCTGATGGCTATTTTGATGCCTTTAGTCATGTTAATTTTTAATTTGACCATCATAGCTATTCTTTGGTTCGGAAGCATACGAATTAATAGTGGTAGTATGCAAGTCGGCGATTTGATGGCCTTTATTCAATATGCCTCGCAAATTATGTTTTCTTTAATTATATTAGCCATGATGTTTATCTTAATACCTCGAGCATCAGCATCAGCTATTCGAATTAATGAAGTATTAGATATCGAACCGAAAATTAAGGATCCGATGATACCGGAAGAGAGCGAATTAAAGATGGAAGAAGGAGCAAGATCAGAAGAAGGGAAAAGAGGCTATCTTGAATTTGATGAAGTTAGCTTCTATTATCAAGGTGCGGAAGAACCGGCTATTGAGAAAATTTCATTTAGTGCTAGGCCGGGGGAAATAACCGCGATTATCGGAGGTACAGGTTCCGGAAAATCAACCTTAGTTAATCTCATTCCGAGATTCTATGAGGTGACCTCGGGTCGCATTTTAGTCGATGGTGTGGATATACGTGAATTAACTCAAGAAAAATTACGTGCTAAGATTGGATTAGTTCCTCAAAAAGCCGTTCTCTTTACGGGAACCGTTGCAGAAAATATCAGTTTTGGAACTAATGACCTTTCCGGTGATAAAATTATCAGAGCGGCCAAGATTGCTCAGGCATCAGAATTTATTTCTACCCTGGAGCAAGGTTACGATTCTCAGATTGCTCAAGGAGGAACCAATGTATCAGGAGGCCAAAAACAACAACTGTCTATTGCCAGAGCTTTGGCCAAACATCCTGAAATTTATATTTTTGATGATAGTTTTTCCGCTCTTGATTTTAAAACCGACGCAAAATTACGCCAAGCGCTTAAAAAAGAGACCAAAAAAGATACTGTTTTGATTATTGCCCAACGTGTCACCACGGTTATGGATGCAGACCGTATTATGGTTTTGGATGGAGGTAAAATTGTCGGTATGGGTACACACCAGGATTTAATTAAGACCTGTGAAGTCTACAGAGAAATCGTGGCTTCACAGCTCTCAGAGGAGGAATGGTCATGAGTGAAAAAGATCTAAAACCAGGAAGACCGATGATGGGATTTGGTCGTGGTGCCGGTCCTCATAACATAGGTAAACCGATAGAAAAAGCCAAAGATTTTAAAGGGACGCTCCGACGATTACTCATTTATTTAAAACCTTATAGAGTGAAGTTTATTATTATTTTCTTAGCGGCAGTGGCCAGTACGGTTTTTAGTATTGTCAGCCCAAAAGTGATGGGACAAGCAATCACTAAATTATTTGAAGGTTTTCTCATGAAAATGAAAGGCCTTCCTAACGCTGCCATTGATTTTAAATATATTTCAAATATTATCTTAATCTTAATCGGGCTATATGTCATCAGTGCTATATTTAATTATATTCAACAGTATATTATGGCTGATGTGGCGCAAAAAACCGTTTATGAGATGAGAAAAGATATTAATGCTAAATTATCCCGATTACCTTTAAAATATTTTGACGGAAGAACCCATGGTGAAATACTCAGTCGGGTGACCAACGATGTTGATACCGTCAGCAGCACTCTTCAACAAAGTATTACCCAATTAATTACTGCCATAGTAACCTTGGTCGGAATTGTGGTTATGATGCTAACCATTAGTCCGATGTTGACTTTAATTGCTTTGGTTACTTTACCTTTAAGTTTTTTGGCTACCAAAGTTATTGCCAGGCAATCACAAAAATTCTTTGCCAGACAACAAAAATATTTAGGTCAATTGAGCGGTCAGGTGGAAGAAATGTACACCGGTCACAAAATTGTCAAAGTCTTCAATTATGAAAAGCAATCCATTGCTAAATTCAATAAAGTGAATGATCAACTCTATGATGCCGGATGGAAAGCTCAATTTATATCAGGAATTATTATGCCTTTGATGATGGCCATCGGTAATCTTGGCTATGTCTTTATTGCCATTTTGGGTGGAATTGCAGTGATCAGAGGAAAGGTAACCATTGGTAACATTCAAGCGTTTATTCAATATTCCAGGGAATTTTCACATCCGATTGTCCAAACCTCTAATATTGCTAATATTATTCAATCAACCATTGCGGCCGCTGAACGTGTCTTCGAGGTTCTTGATGAAACTGAACAAATACCGGATCAAAAAGACCTGCTTCATTTAGATCAGCCAAAGGGTGATGTTAAGTTTGAGCATATTAAGTTTGGATACAGCGAAGAAAAAATACTCATAGAAGATATGAGTATTGATGTAAAGAAAGGTCAAACTATTGCCATTGTAGGTCCTATAGGCGCAGGGAAAACAACCTTGGTTAATTTACTCATGCGTTTTTATGAAATTAACGATGGAAAAATCACCGTTGATGGCATAGATATTCGTGATATGGAACGTGGAAAATTGAGAAGTTTTTTTGGAATGGTTCTGCAAGACACCTGGTTGTTCAAAGGAAGTATTAAAGAAAATATCGCTTACGGCCGAGAGAAGGCTAAGGAAGAAGAAATTCTTCAAGCAGCACAAGTAGCTTACGCCGATCACTTTATCAGAACACTTCCGGATGGCTATGATACCATTCTTAATGAAGAAGCCAATAATATTTCTCAAGGTCAAAAACAATTATTGACCATTGCCCGAGCTATTTTGGCCGATCCGGCCATATTGATTCTTGATGAAGCAACCAGCGGTGTGGACACCAGGACAGAAATTCATATTCAAAAGGCCATGCTTGCTCTGATGGAAGGGCGAACCAGTTTTGTTATTGCTCACCGACTATCCACTATTCGTGATGCAGACTTAATTTTGGTGATGAATCAAGGAAGTATTATTGAAAAAGGAACCCACCAAGAATTACTAAAACAGGATGGTTTCTATG
>PFIP01000033.1 GCA_002782675.1 Candidatus Infernicultor aquiphilus | reverse complement strand
CTAAAATAAAAACTAAAATAATTAAAAAAATACGAGTTAGCTTCATATTTTTTTACACCCCCTTCCCATCTTCTTTGAATATATATTTGCAATATTTTATCTATGCGGTTATGAACTGATAGTAATTACACTTTGATAATTGTACCATCAAGAATTATCTAATAGTGAAATACTGGGTTTTACATTATATTGATAATAATTCATTTTCAAGGCCCGGTAGCAATAGAGACTATTTTCCACTTATCTTCCTCGGCTGCAACAGTTATCCAGCGAGTATTTCTTCCCTCATCCCAACCGTAATAGGGAGAACCCGGTTTAGAAATCGTATAGATATTTACTTCGTAAAAAGGCTGATGATTAGGCCATTTTTGTTCTTCCTCAGGATGAAGCCAAATCACCTTAATCTTGTCTAAACTGGAAAAATTAGCTTTCCACATCTCCTGCGTATTCTCATTACCAGCAAGGTTTTCATCCATCATAGAAAATACTTGCTCAAAATTTTTTTGATCTATAGCTTCAAAAAATTCGTAGATAAAATTTTCTTCTTTGATTTTAGCCACTTTGTCGGGATAAAATTTATATTTTACTTCTCCTGGACTAATTTTTTTAAGAGTCTCAGGATCAAAATAATCATGGGCTAATAATTCCCCAGTTAATCCGTCTATAGTGTAAGCTGCAAATTGAGAGTCAAAGAGAAAATACCATACTGGTTTTCCTCGATAAGTGCTCACAGAACTATCGATAATATATACTGATGAAGCTCTATCCCAGGAAGGGGCACCAGCAGCAAAAGCCACCTGGGCTGCCTCTTGCATGGAAATTCCCGGTCTATCTTTAGGAAAAGAAGGAAGGATAGGGGATAATCTTTTGACATATTCTCCTCCTTCTTCTATTGAGACAATTTGATTATCTACAATTTGGATATAATAACTTTTATCATCTCGGGGTCGCATAAAAATAATCCCCCATTCCCAGGAAAGGTCATTTTCTCCCCAATGATAATCTAATTCTCTTCCCGGAGGATTCATATACCATAAGACCGCTTCACGGTCCCACTTTCGAGCTTCTTGATAAGCCAGGGCAGCCGCTTCCAAAGAGGTTAACTGGGGAGTATCTCTGGTAGCTTTTGCCTGAACGAGGAGGGAAAAAATTAGTATTATAATTACTAACCATAAAAAAATGACTTCTATCTTTAAATAATTTTTATTCATAATTACAATCCTTACTTCTATAATTTTTTAATAACTAATAAATTCTTTTTAATAACTTGGACAAAATAATTTTTTAGGCTAATTTCATATTTTATATTTCACCTTATACAAGTTATTTCCTTTAAAACTTTTATGCTCTTCTTAGGGAGGATAAGAGCATCTTTAAAAAAGAAAGATACTCTTATCCCTTAATATTTACCATTACCTACCACTTTTTATAGTAGTTTTTAAATAAAATTTTATGGATACTTATTTAGTAGTTGGACTTTCTATCTGATAAAAACCAGAAGTTTGCTCTCCAGTAGATAAAGTAATACTTTGCTTATTAAAAGCTACATGGTTATCATTAGATGAGATACGTTCTACCCTAAAGAAAAAAGTGGAAGCTCCAGCAATAAAAGACCTGGGAATCATAATTAATCCCTGACAGGTGTAACCAACCGGATCACTTCGAGGTGAGGTATTAGGTAAAGTTACCTCCATAGTTTGGAAAACCCCTCCCATTGATCCACTACCTGGAAACCCATAAATAAGCTTAAACTTTGCTGGGAAACCTCTTCCTCCGTCAGCCTGATTAGTAGCAAGTGCAGTGATATTCAGCAATAGGTTTTCAGTACCTGGGGGGACATTTTCGAAGGTCCATTCCGCATACTGCTTCAGAGCAGAATCCCTCAACCAATACCAACCCTGAATCAAGTTACCATTGGAATAAAATTTATTAGCTGTAAATATCGGTGAGGAACCAGACTGTGATTGGCCTGTTTGATCAGATGGGTAATCAGAGAGGTTTACTGAAAGTTGATATTCTCCTTCTCCCGAAGAACGGGTTATCTTGATCTGCCAAATTCCGCTAACATTAGCTACATATTGAAGAGTCTTAATCTTATCCTGAATTTGGACTGAACCTACACCGGAAGTAGAGCCTGGGCGAGTCAAGGAAAGACCAAAAGAGGCATCAGAAAGCATAGAAAGTTGAAGATTAATAGTCTGTCTTTCTTGTAAATTTATACTATACCAATCAACATTATCTGCTCTCTGTAAGAATCCAGTAAAGATTCCGGGATAAAGGGCAATTGCCTCTTCAGGAGTGTCTCCAGCATCTCGATTACTACCAGCATCATTCTGATTCTGAATATTTATGGAAAGTTGATATTCTCCTTCTCCAGAAGAACGAATTATTTTAATATACCAAATCCCGGTAATATTGGCTACATACTGCAGAGTCTTGGTATTATCCTGAATGGTAGCGCTACCCACATTAGAAGTTAATTCAGGTGGTCTCAGATAAATATTAAAGGATCCAGTAGAAGGTTGGATAAGTTGAAGATTAATAATCTGTCCCGCCTGAAGGTTTATACTATACCAGTCCTCATTGTCCCGTTGACCTCCTGATATTTGCCCACCAAGACTTCCATTATAAATACCAGGTTGAATTAAAAATGCCTCATTCTGATTATTGGTATCAGGTAATTGATTTCCCTGGTAAGGAGGGTAATTTTCTTCTGCTGTAGTTTCTATTATTTTAATACTATCTTTGTTAAAAGCTAGGTGATTAGTATGGGGAGAGATTCTCTCAGTTCGTAGAAAGAGAACAGAGGCCCCCTGAAGATCTGATCTGGGGATAATAACCTGACCACTACAAGTGTAACCCACCGGATCATTTGCTGATGATACATTGGGTAGACTAACTTTTTGAGTAATAAAAACATTTCCGCCTGGAACTTCATAGATGAGTAGGAAATCCGCAGGGAAACCTCTGCCTCCTCCAGAACGGTTAGTAGCTAAAGCAGTAATTTCCAGGATTAAATCATTATTTCCAGAAGGTATATTTTCAAATGTCCACTGAGCGTAATCTTGAATATTATTATCTCGGAGCCAGTACCAACTTTGAATTAAGTCACCATTGGATTGAAATTTATTAGCTAGATTTGAGCTACTGACTGCAAAAGCTGATAGACTCATCATAGCTAAAATGGAAAAAACGATTAGAAATGTAAGTACTTTTCTTATTTTCATAATATCTATCTCCTTTATTTATTTTATAATATTTTAAAAGAAATTATTTTATTTTTTACTATATTTTATTATACTATAATAAGTTAAAAAATCCTTCTTTTTTAGAAATTTTTTTATCTTTCTTCATACCCCCTTTCTTTACGCAGAATAAAAGGTAAAATTTAGTGCCAGGCACCAAATTTTACCTTTTATTTTTAGCTGCTTCTTTAATTAATTGTAAGGCAATAACCTCTCTTTGTATCTGATTGGTTCCTTCATAAATCTGGGTAATCTTGGCATCTCTCATTCTTTTTTCTACCGGATAATCTTTCATATAACCATAACCACCAAATATTTGTACTGCATCAGTGGTAACTTTCATCGCTACATCAGAAGCAAATAATTTGGTCATTGAGGATATTTTGGAAATATCTTTTGCATTACTATCAATATATCGTGCTCCAGCATACAACAATGCTCGAGCTGCTTCTATCTGAGTAGCCATATCGGCTAACATAAATTGAATCCCTTGAAAAGAAGAGATAGGTTTTCCAAATTGAATCCGTTCCCGGGCATATTTTATCGCATCATCTAAAGCCCCCTGAGCAATACCAACAGCTTGAGCTGCTACTCCTGGTCGTGATTTATCCAGGGTTTTCATCGCCACTAAAAATCCCTTACCTTCTCCACTGATTAAATTTTCTTTAGGAATTCTACAATCATTAAAGATTAATTCCCGAGTAGCAGAACAACGAATTCCCATTTTATTCTCTTTTTTACCAAAACTAAAACCCGTAGTTCCTTTTTCTACCATAAATGCTGAGGCACCACGACTGCCTCTAGCCCTATCTGTTATGGCAATTACAGTGTAAATTTCTGCTTCTCCTCCATTAGTGATCCACTGTTTATTACCATTTAGAATATAATCATTACCATCACGAACCGCAGCAGTACGAATACTTCCGGCATCACTGCCTGCATCTGATTCGGTCAAGGCAAAAGCAGTTAACTTTTCCCCTTTAGCTATCTGAGGTAAATATTTTTTCTTCTGCTCTTCTGAACCAAATAATATTATAGGATAAGTGCCTAAAGCACTCGCAGCATAAGATACCGCAACTCCAGCACAGGCTTTACTTAATTCCTCTATTATAATACACAAGTCTAAAACACCCTTCCCCAGTCCACCATATTCCTCTGGAACAAATATGGCAAACAAGTCTGATTGAGCAAATATTTTCATAAGTTCCCAGGGAAATTCTCCTTTTTCATCTAATTCAATAGCTACTGGAGCAATCTTTTCCTGGGCAATTTGTTTTACTAAATTTTTTATCATTTCCTGTTCTTCGGTTAGAAAATAATTCATCAATACTTCCTCCTTAAATTTATTAAAAAATATTTAGTAAATATCTTCCCTTACTTCGAAGGTTACAAAAAGCTAAAATATTTCAGAAAAAAATAACAATTTCTAAAATTTCTAGTGAGGATTAGGATCTATCTTTATTATTATAATATTATAATACAATTATAGCCCAAAAAGTAAACAAAATGGTAATGTAGGGGTCGGATTTATCCGACCCGGTATTGAGCGGGCTCGATGTGTCTACCTGCCTGCCTGTGCGTGCCTGCACGCAGACAGAAATCGAGCCCCTACAACATAATTATAACCAAAAAATCATAATTTACTACAAAATTAGCTACAAAATTATTTTTTTACATTTTAATCCAATCTTCTTTTTAAAATTCTGAGCATAATTAATCCTCTTTCCAATAGAAGGATGGGTATAAAATAGAAATTCAATTAAAGGGTAAGGATAGGCATCAGCTAAATCTCGGTTGGTAAACTTGGCCATAGAGGTTATAAAGGCGTCTCCTTTTTGAGTTATTTTTAAAGCAAATTTATCAGCATTCCACTCTCTCTTTCTAAAGTAAAAATTAAGAGGAATACCCCCTAAAAAAATAATAACCACCATAGATAAAGCGAAAGCAGGGAAATTGGAAATATCACTTAACTCATATCTTAAATAAAAGCTAATTTTTATTAAAATAAGACTGGTAAAATAAAAAGCGCCCAAATACATCAAATTGATCCAAAATATTCCTTTTATAAGATCCTTGTGAACCTGATGACCTAATTCATGAGCAAACACAACTTCTGCTTCGTCGAGAGTAAAATTTTCTAAAAGATTATCGGCTATTACAATCCTCCGAGTATTCCCTAATCCAGAAAGATAAGCATTGGCTTTAGTAGTCTTTGAACTAAAATTTATTTCATAAACCCCTTTAACTTTAGTATTTATCCTATTACATAATCTAATTAACCTTTGGGCTAATTCATTGTCTTCTTCTATCTTTTTCAGTTTAAAAAAAAGAGGAGTCAACCATATAGGGGAAAGATAGCTTAAAAGAACAGTTAAAAAAATAGTAAAGATGGATACTATCAGATACCAATTTAGAGGAAATATTCTGATAGCCCAATAAATTCCTTCCATAATAGGGACAGCCAAACTTAAACTTAAAAGATAACTTTTTAAATAATCTTTGAACCAATCTTTGACTGTTTGAGTAGAAAAATGATATTTGTGCTCGAAGGTATAAGAGGTGTAAAACTCTAAAGGTAAGGAAATTAAATTATAAGCAGTTA
>PFIP01000008.1 GCA_002782675.1 Candidatus Infernicultor aquiphilus | reverse complement strand
CTGACCTTTCAAAGTCTTCTAGATGTTTTGTATAAAAAGCCTCACAACAACATCCTATATATGAAGAGACTCCTTTTAATCTGAATTTTTCAAGTGTCTCCATCAGGTCCTCAAAACTCAAAATTGTTGTTATCTGCATCTTCTGATTTCTGCCAAGTCTATACGCCTCACTAATGCTGCATTCTCCACACTTAATACAGCCCCTCTTGTATCTCCAGCCACAATCTAGAGACTTCGCGCAATAGGGAATCAAAAGATGACGAGGGGACTTGGCAATCGTCTCGGCAAATGAACCATTTACCGTAAATATCCGATCTGCTAAACCAAGTGGTATTCTAAACCGTGCGGTATCGATTTTTTCTAAAGCTTTATTGACTGCATTGACAAAATCTGAACTCGAAATACCCGGGATTTGAGGATGATTCCTTTCAAAAAAATCTTTGATTTTCTTTTCAATAACCTTTTTATCTGCAGGTATATCCTTCAACTCTGCTTCAAGATCAAATATCGCTCTCTGGGGATAAGTGAAAAAATCTCCAGTTATAACAATACTCTGGATACGATTATAACTCAGATTAATTACCAGTGAAATCCTAATAAGTCCACCATCTGCTTTGTAAATAGAACAAATCATCTGTTGCGCATCTTTCGGTAACTTAATTTTATTTATTATCTCCGGTGACTCAAACTTATTTTTTTTCTCTTTAAACAATAATTCTTCCTCTTCAGTTAACTTTCCGGGTTCAAGTATAATATCAAACTTTTTCTCAAAACTCTCCTTAAGTATTATTTTCAATTCATCTATATCAGGCACATAACCAAGTTCCCATTTCAAACAGGTTACTCTTTCTTTCGCTGAGTCGACTTCCTTATCTTTCAATTTTTCAATAGGAATACGAAGTGCCTTAAGCATAGTTTCAATATCAAAATCAACAAGTAATGTTCCTTGAAACAAAAAGACATCACCATCTTCAGTCCCACCGGTTCCAGAAATCTTTCTACCACTCACCTCAATATCATTTCTTGGACGAAAAGAAGCAACAATTCCTAATTTTCTCAAAGCATAAATTACAGGCTGACTTAATCTTTTAAAAAAATCAGTATCGGCAATCCTCATATTAAAAAACTGTTTTTCACAAATAATTTCCCAACCAAGCTGTGTTTCATCGAAATATATCGCACCACCACCAGTAATCCTTCTGTTGATATCGATGCCTGCTCTTTTACAGAAATCAACCCTTATTTCCTGCTCTAAACTTTGATGATAACCGAGCAGAACAGCAGGAGGATAAAATTGCAAGAATCGAACTGTATTTGGAATATTCCCATTATTTTTAGCTTCAAGTAAAGCTTCATCGAGAGCTATATTCTCTGCTGCGGTAAGTATCCCTGTATCAAGCAACCGCCATTTGCTCATTTTTTCTCCTCTTCTTTATTAAGTTTTACATGCTGGCCAATTTGCACAGCGCACCCTATATAGTAAGCCATCTACTACATAGAGGGAGGGCTTGCCCTGCCTTCGTACCACCTTTTTTCCTCTATAGGGCTTTGCTATTTGTTTTTTATTTGAACTAAAAACCTGTAAATAAAAACAGTCTATCCCTTTTTATATATTATAATCTTTGTAAGCATTGTCTATTTTTAGGAACTCCTTCTCACATTTCAGAAAAGCATCCACAATATCCGGGTCAAAGTGTTCACCGCTATCAGACTTGATTCTCTTGACTGCCTCTTCATGTGACAGTTCATTTTTATAAGGTCTTTTCGATCTAATTGCGTCATAAGCATCACACAAGGTAAAAATTCTTGCCTCCAAAGGAATTTCCTGCCCTTTCAAGCCCTCCGGGTATCCCTTACCATTATATTTCTCATGATGGTATGCGCAAATATTTCTGCCCATAATAAAAAATAATTGTTTAAGTTTGAACTTATCAATAGTGTTCTGAAGTATCTGTTTTCCTATCTTAACGTGTTTCTTTATCTCTTCGTATTCTTCATTAGTCAGCTTTGATTCTTTCAATAAGATGGCATCTCGTATTCCTACCTTTCCTATATCATGCAAAGGAGCGGCATCATAAAGATCTTCAATAAATTCATTCGTGATGAGTTTTCGGTATTTTTTATCCTTACTCAACTGTTTTGCTAATACCACTGAGTAGTTACCTGTTCTTTCTAAATGATGTCCTGTTTCCGGATCTCTCCCTTCGGTAAGTCCCGCAAGAGAAAATATAATTGCTTTTTGTGCTCCTATCAACTCTCTGAATCTCAAGATACTTATGTAGCCAACAATCAATATTAGGCAAAGAAATAAGACAAGAAGCAGGATAGACGATAATATCAGTTTCTGTAATGCCATTTTCAATAAAGGGTGGCTGTGATCTATTACCACAAACATTCTCTTGCCAGGAAGGAACTCCACAGTAGCATAGTGAAAAGTTTGTACGTCTGAGATATTTAACCTATCAGAATGATCACTAAAATCATAGTTTGACTTACTGAAGTTAATAGATTTGTCTGGCTTTAATGATATTAAATTTCCTTCTTCGGTCTGAATGAACATATTTTCAGGTAGAAGTTCAAGGAGTTTCGAGAAATATAAATTCAAAATTAAAATCCCTTTCTTTTTTCCCTGAGAGTCAAACAAAGGCGTAGCTAACCTTATCATTGGGAGGTAAGGTATCTCTGCCTCCCCTTGTTCAGTATTCAAATCTATTGGAGAGATATATGTCTGGTCTACGTCCAATTTTATGGCCTCTTGAAAATAGTATTGGTTCTTCTTATCTTGTAGATCGGAATCAGGAACAATCACAGTAGTATCATCTCGCTTATTGTCTATCCTAACTATTTCGTATCCCGAAGAATCTATAATTCTGATTTTATAGTACTGTTGATAACTCTTTGCAAAACCATAGAATACCTCCTTAACTTCGTCTCTGTATTTGATGGATTTAAAATCACTATCTACATAACCTTTAGTGCTCGGAATATCTTTTAAGAAGAACAAATCATGTCCAAAGTCAGAAAAAAATATTTCGATTGTCTCCTTGGCAGAAAGTAATTGATGAACTTCGTTCTCGTGCTGCCTTTTTGCATCTTCTTCATATATTTGATTCCCACCAAAATATAGCACTAATCCAAAAATGATAAAAAGGATTATAATGATTGATAAGAATGTCTTATTTTGTTTTATAAGTTTCCAATTCATATTGATAAATTCTCTCCATTTCTTCTCCGACAAGGTTCATATAGAATCTAGCCCATAGTGTTTCTCTTAAATTTTGAGATAACTAGATAACCGAAACACTTCCTTTATGCTCCTAAATAAGCATATTTTTCTTCTTTGGTCATACTTTGAATATTGGACTATATTTTACAGGTGGTTGTCGTTAAAATCAATTTAATTAAAATTTATGTAATAGAAGTCTCTTTTCTTATGGATAAAAATTGAGCATTTATAGCTACAATTATAGTGCTTAAAGACATAAATGCAGCACCTATAGCCGGAGAAATTAATATACCATAATTGTACAATGCTCCGGCGGCAAGAGGAATGGCAATGACATTATATCCTGTTGCCCAAAACAGATTTTGAATCATTTTACTATAAGTTGCTCTTCCAAACAAAATGAGCGAAGAAACATCCAAAGGATTGCTGTTTACCAGGATAATATCGGCAGTTTCAGCTGCGACATCTGTGCCTGAGCCGATAGCAATCCCTACATCTGCCTGAGCAAGAGCGGGGGCATCATTAATCCCGTCTCCGGTCATAGCAACAAATTCACCGTTATTCTGTAGCTCTTTTATTTTTTCCAGCTTTTCATGTGGCAGTACTTCTGCAAAATAACCATCAAGATATAACTTATTTGAAACTTCTTCGGCGATTCTTTTATTGTCTCCGGTAAGCATCCAGCACTTTATACCCAATTTTTTTAGTTGCTGTATTGCTTCATAGGATTCCTCTCTAATATTATCAGCAAGAATGATAACTCCAATTATTCGGTTATCCAATAGAACATAGACTAATGTTCCAGTTTCATCAACTTTAATCTCTTTTAGAATCTCAAAATTGTTTTCTCTCACATAACTCTGGCTAACCAAGGCAATGTTTTTCTCTTCTATTTTTCCCTTTACCCCTTGTCCTTTTATTACCTCAAAGTCTGATACCGGCAGGGTCTTAACTTTGAGTTCTTCAGCTCTGCTTATAATTCCCTTGGCAATGGGGTGTTCAGAATTTTTTTCAAGTGAGGCCGCCAACTGAATAATCTTTTTTTCATCATAACTTTTGTCTGTAACCGTAACCAGGCTTACTCCGAACTTACCTTCGGTAAGGGTACCTGTTTTATCAAACACCACAGTGGTTATCTTTCTGGAATTTTCAAATGCAGTTCTATTTCTTATCAAAAGACCGTTTTTTGCCGACAAAGTAGTTGAAACTGCAGTGACCAAAGGTATGGCTAAACCTAAAGCATGGGGGCAGGCAATAACCATTACCGTAGCCATTCTTTCAATAGCAAATGCAAGGTCGGGCCCATAAATAAACCAGTAAATGAGTGTTGCTGCTCCGGTAGTCACCGCAATAATAGTGAGCCAGTTTGCTGCTTTATCCGCAAACTTCTGAGTTTTTGATTTGGATGACTGCGCTTCTTTTACCAGATTAATGACCTTGTTTAAATACGATTCTTCTCCCGTTCCTTCAACCTTTACTTCTAAAACTGCATCTCCATTTACCGAACCGCCGATAACTTTGTCTTCCAGCTTTTTATGTACCGGCTTTGATTCTCCGGTCAACATTGATTCATCAATATAACTACTACCTTTGACAACTAAACCGTCGGCAGGTATTTTTTCACCTGCTTTGATTAAGATTTTATCCCCCTTTTTTAATGCAGAAATTTTGACTTCTTTTACTTCGCTTCCTTTAATTAAGTGGGCTGTGTCCGGCATTAATTGGGCCAGCTTTTCCAGTGCCTTGGAGGCCCCTAAAACAGATTTCATCTCAAACCAGTGACCCAGAAGCATCACATCTATCAAAGTAGCAAGCTCCCAGAAAAAGAACTCTCCTTTAAGACCAAAAACCACAGCTGAACTATAAAAATAGGCTACTGATGTGGCTAAGGCGATAAGGGTCATCATTCCTGGCTGTTTCTTCTTGGACTCATCAAAAAAACCCTTTAGAAAGGGCTGACCGCCGTAGAAAAATATAAAACTGGAAAGAACAAACAGAACATATTTTTCTCCAGGAAAACCCAACCTAAAATTAAATAACTGTTGTATTAAGGGAGACAGCAAAAGAATGGGTATGGTGACTAAAACTGATATTATAAATCTTTTTTTGAAATCACCCACCATTTGTTGGTGATGATCAGCATGATCATGATGTATATGCTCTTTATGCTCAGGATACTCGTCATGGTCATGATTCGTGTGCTCTTTGTGCTCTTCATGGTCAGAAGGTATGTGTTTTTCATGCTCTTGATGACTTTCATCTTTTTGAGATTTATGATTATGTTCTTGAGGTTCATGCTTTTCATGATGCATATTATGTATATGTGTTTCCTTCTCTTCTATCTTTTCAAGAGTTACCTTGCACATATCGCATTTTCCCGGAGTATTATACTCCATTTTACATTTTGGACATCTATATCTTGTCATTTTACTTCCTCCATAGATAAAGATTAAAAACCAAATTAAATTTGCTGCTTAGGTAAAATATGTTGTATTAAATAGTTAATTTTTAGGAAATAATCATAGTGTTTAATTTTCTAGATATAATTCGATGGAGCAATGAATCAATCATATAATTAAGTAATTTATTTATCAACTAAAAAACGTGTCACTTAAACGTCTCCTTCACCTGGTTCTTATTTTTATCCTGATACATCTCCTCTTATCGGCCTCTTTTAAGAGGGCCTCAGTATTCTGATACTCTCCCCTTCTGAGTGGCATCACCCAAGGAGATACTCG
>PFIP01000087.1 GCA_002782675.1 Candidatus Infernicultor aquiphilus | reverse complement strand
TGCAATCAGAGAAAGAGCCGATAATTCTCCCCATTGAATTCCATGACCACCAATTAACTCGGAAAGAACTACCACAGGAAAAACTTAAATCTTGAATCGCTTCAACTTTTCCATAGTTTTTATAAATATTCTCCAATCTTAAAACTTCTTCCATTCTAACCTCCTAAATTAATTAGTTAGTACAATATCTAATTTTTGGGGTAAATTTACTATTTCTAAATCCTTTTCTACCGTAGATTTTCTTAATAGTAGGGTAAACTTTATTTTTTATTTGGGGAGTCAGAACAAAAGGAAGCCAGTGCCATACTCCCGGAGCAAGGAAATCGGTTTACTTCAAAATCTTTATAAGGCAATATTCTTATAAAATTAATTTTATTAAAAAAGAATTACTATTTTCAAATTAAAATTTCTTTGTTCTTTGGTTTAACTATAATTTCAACCGGTAATTGAGAATTAAGATTAATTATCATTTGAACTTTAAACCCGAAGGCTACAAAATTTTTAGTCATCACCTTTACATTAGTTCTATCTTTAAAGTGTCTCTTTTTTTGATTATACTTACATCTTCCACTACTACCGCTGCAATTACAACTTTTCTTTTTATTTTTATCAGAATATGTTACGATATGAACTATATTGCTATTTATATTTATTTGATTTATTCCGGCTACAACTACTACCTGGGCAATTAAACGGTGTAGAATTTTATAATAAATATCTTTTCCAATTCTTTTCCTGAAGTAAGAAAAAGTAGAATGAGCGGGAGTCTTAAGAAAGCTGTCAAAGCCACAAAGGACACAATACCGTGAGTTAAATTGTAAGCTCTCAGCTAATTTTCGGTTTGATTTTACTTCCCCTAACCAAATTAGAAGTTGAGCTTTAAATAGATCAACTGGATTATAAATCAATTCTTTCTTAGTAACGTATTTACTTTTAATTAAGGGATAAATAAAAGTCCAGTCTAGGGATTCAAAAATAATCTTTAGGGGATCGTTTTTTTTGATTTTCTGGAATGCTTCATAGGTAATAAAAGAAAGTTGCCTTCTTTTTTCGTTTTTCATAAGAATAATTGCACCAAAATTTATTTTAAACGAGTGTAAAATTCATTTAACATCCCACTAATTGATGAGGATAGACAAAATTATAAAAAAGTAGAAATAAAAAAAGCCATAATTTAAATTTGCAAAGATATTCTAAAATAAAAACTTTTTCGGTTTCGGAGAATCTTTTGATATATCATCTTTCATTCTTTTTCTTAAAAAAGCAGGAATCTCTAAGTCTTTATCATCTACCAATTTATCTTTTAATTTAAATTTATCTTCTATCTTAATATTATCTTTTTCTATATAATTTTCTTTAGGTAATTCTTTTTTCTTTACTTCTTCCTCAATATTTTTTTCACACTTGGTAGCAATAACTGATACTCTTATTTCGTCCTGCATTTCCTCATTGATAATTGCTCCAAAGACAATATTAGTATCTTGGCCGACTGCTTTAGATATAATATCAACTATTTCATTTATTTCAAATAAACACATATCTAAGCCACCAGTAACATTAATCAATAATGATTTCGCCCCTTTTATGGATACTTCTAATAAAGGACTAGAGATAGCCATTTTTGCTGCACTACTTGCCTTCTTCTTCCCTTTTCCGGTTCCGATGCCAACTAAGGATAAACCAGCATCTTTCGCTACTGCTCTTACGTCAGCTAAATCTAAATTTATCAAACCAGGAATGGTAATCAGGTCAGCTATAGCTTGTACAGATTGAA
Source organism: Candidatus Infernicultor aquiphilus (assembly GCA_002782675.1). Lineage (GTDB taxonomy): Bacteria > Atribacterota > Phoenicimicrobiia > Phoenicimicrobiales > Phoenicimicrobiaceae > Infernicultor > Infernicultor aquiphilus. The sequence goes on along the minus strand of PFIP01000087.1, from coordinate 5,939 downwards.
GCAATACTTTATCAGTCATTTCAAAAGCATTCTTCATAGAAGTATCTTTAGAAATTATTTTCAATAAACGATCATTAGAAATCGTAATTAAAACATCTACTTCATTTTTTAATTCTTCTATAGCTGTTTCTGCCTGTAATTTTCTCTTTTTACCTTCAAAAGTAAAGGGTTTAGTTACTACACCTATAGTTAAAATACCATATTGTTTTGCTATCTTTGCTACCACCGAAGAAGCTCCACTTCCTGTCCCTCCTCCCATGCCAGCGGTAATAAAAATTATATCTGCTTTTTCTAAAGCTTTAGAAATCTTATCTTTATCCTCTTCAGCTGATTTCTTACCTATTTCAGGGTTACCCCCGGTGCCTAAACCATTAGTTAGAGATTTACCAATTTGAATCTTTTGTCCAGCTTGAGATAGGGATAGAGCTTGCAGATCTGTATTTATAGCTATTAGATCAAGACTATTCATTTCCTGTTTAGCCATTTCCCGAATAGCATTATTTCCTCCACCTCCCACGCCAACTACTTTAATATTTACAAATTTTTGTAATTCTTTTTTAGGAGTTTTGGTAGGTTTTTTTGGTAATTCATCAACGTTATTTTGATTTTCTACTTTATCTATAATATCCGCCGAAGTATCTCTAATTAATTCTTCTTTATAATCTAAAATTTTACTAAATCCCCGCGCTAATCTCTTCTTTTTCAAACGATATCACCTCTTGAGCAAGTTTATAATAATCAATAGCCCCATGAGAATTTGGACTATAGTATAATGCAGGCACGCCCTGACTACTGGCCTCTACTAAAGTTATATTTTTTCTTATTATATTTTTAAGTAACTTATCACTAAAGTACTGTTTTATCTCCGCTATAACTTCCTGGGCTAAATTATTCTTTATTTCAGCAATGGTAATTAAAATATTAATTTTTAAATGGTGATTTAAATTCCTTCGTACAATTTCTGCTGTCTCCATAAATTCTTGTATACCTCTAAGAGCAAAATAATGGGGTTGCATAGGAATAATAACTTCATTGCATGCTTTCAAAGCATTTACGGTCAAAATTCCTAAAGAGGGTGGACAATCAATAATTATATAATCAAAAGGAATTTTGCACTCCCTAATACTAGCACCTAAAAAATCTTCCCTGCCTATTTGGTCTATAAGTTTGTACTCTGCACTGGCAAAATCAATATTAGTAGGAGCTAAAAATAAATTCTCTCCTCCTCCTACTTTTAAATTTATTATTATTTCTTCTAATTTTAATTTATCTTTAGAGCGATATGGTTCTAAGACATTTAACATAGTTTTAGATAAATTATCTGGTTCAATGCCTAAGCCTAAAGTAGTATGAGCTTGGGGATCCAAGTCAATCAATAATACCTTTTTCCCTAATGAGCTTAAGCTTGCCCCCAAGTTTATAGTGGTAGTGGTTTTTGCTACTCCACCTTTTTGATTAGCAATAGATATTATCCGCACACCCTCTATCCTCCTGGAAGAAAAAAATAAAGTTATATTTATTTTTATATTTTGATTTAATTATACCATAATTTTTTAAAGATAGAAAAGAATTCATAAAATCTAAAAAATATTTTTTCTCTTTTCCGTTTATCTCTTTATATTTTTATTCTACATTATTTTGAAAAACCCTTCTTTTTATTTATTTTTTTTAAAAAATAATTTTTCATTCCGACAAAATAAGACATCTTTTTTCTATCTTTTTTTCTCTTTCTTAACTCTATACTCGATACTGTAATTTAATAATTTGACTTTTCTTAAATTTATCTATATACTTGGTACTAATAACTACTATTAATATTAACTAATAATTATTAAATAAAGATTGGGGGGGGATATTTTTATGAAGTTGCAAACAATAAATGAAACGTTAAAAAACAGTGTCAATCTATACGGGGATAGAATTGCTTTTAAAGTAAAAAAAGAAGGAAAATTCAAACCAATATCTTATAAAGAATTCTACCAAAAAGTTAAAATATTCGGCACTGGACTGTTACATATTGGCTTAGAAAAATATGACCATATAGGTCTGATCAGTGATAACCGCTTTGAATGGATAATTTCTGATCTGGCAATTATTGGCCTACGAGCAGTTGATGTCCCTTGCAGTGGTGATAGCTCATCTCAGGACATTTACTTTAAACTGAATCATTCAGATTCTAAGGCTACCATAATAGAAGGAGAGAAACAGTTTTCTAATTTTTATAGTGTAATTAAAGACCTCCCTCAGATAAAAAATATTATCCTAATAGATAAAATCAATATGTTTTCTGAGAAAGAAAATGCTCCGGAATGGACTATACCGACCAGATTCGAAGAAAACGAAAAAATAAGCAAAAAATTTTATACCATTATACATTCTTTAGTGAATAATAAAAATAAGCATATCTTCTTATCAACTGAAGCCAAAAAATTCTTAGAAAAGTACTTAGAAGAAAATATAGAAAATCTCTTAAAAGAGACTCACTCTAAAGATACAGCTGACTCCGTTAAAAATAGTCTTTTAAATAGGACAGTAGTGCTAGACAAACCATATAATGAAACACATTCTCATCAAATTTATTCCTTTGAAAAAATAAATAAAATCGGTGAAGATTTATTAAATCAGGGAGATACTTCCTTTACGAAGATAGCTGACCGTGCCCAAGCAGATGATCTGGTAACCATAATCTACACCTCTGGGACTACCGCTGACCCCAAAGGAGTTACACTTACCAACTCTAATTTTCTGCATAATTTAAGAACAGCTCCACCAACAGTAGGAATTCATAAAGAAGATAGATTCTTATCGGTTCTACCCTCCTGGCATATCTATGAACGAACTGTAGAGTATTGTGCCTTAACTGTAGGGGCCTCAACCGCTTATAGTAAACCTTTTAAACAGGTCCTTCTGCCAGATCTTAAAGCAGAAAAACCTACTGTTATGTGTAGTGTCCCCCGAATATGGGAAAGTCTACATAAAGGGATTATGGATAATATTAAAAAAGGAAGTACTATACAGAGATTTATATTTAATTGGGCGGTCGAAATAGGACGAAAATATAAAGAAGCTGAAGGAATTATAAACGATACTCTACCTTTATTTGATCGAAACGAATATACCGCAGAAGAATTAAGTCAGGCTAAAAGAACAATGAAAAGCTTGGGCTGGAAATATAAGCTAGCCGATAAGCTAGTCTTTAGGAAGATTAGAGAAATAACTGGAGGAGAATTAAGGTTTGCTATTAGTGGCGGGGGAGCACTTCCCAAAGCTACTGATATATTTTTTAACCTAGTTGGAATTATGGTTTGTGAAGGATATGGATTGACTGAAACATCTCCAATCCTCGCTGGCAGAGTAGAAAAATATAATATTTTGTTTACAGTAGGACCTCCCCTCCCGGAAGTAAAAATAAAGATTGTAGATAAGGATAATTATGATCAGGAATTATCTAATGGCGAAATAGGTATTGTGTTAACTAAAGGGCCTATGATAATGAAGGGTTATTATAAAAATAAAGAAAAAACTGATGCAGTAATTAAAAAAGGTTGGTTTAATACCGGAGATTTAGGTAAGAAGACCTATAACGGAAAATATCTTAAGCTTGTGGGAAGAATAAAGGATACTATAGTCTTAAGAGGAGGAGAAAATGTTGAGCCCTTACCCCTCGAAGACAAACTAAAAGAAAGTGATTATATAAATATGGTTATTGTAGTTGGTCAAGACAAACCTCGTCTGGGAGCACTAATTGTTCCTGATTTTGAATCTTTAAAATTATATGCTGATAAAGAAGATATTAAATATAAAGATACTAATGAATTAATTAATAACCCCCGAACAATATCTTTGTATCAAAAAGAACAAAAAAGATTAATCTCTAAAGAGTATGGATTTAAACCCTATGAAACAGTGATGGGGATCGCTCTACTTCCTAAAGAATTTACTATTGAAGATGGTGATCTAACTGAAACTCTGAAGATGAAGAGATTTGAGATACATAATAAATATAAAAAAGAAATAGATAGGATATGTGAATAAAATTAGTCGTTAGTGAATAGTATTTAGTAAGCTAAAAACTTAAAGCGAAAAGCGCAAAACCATAATCCAAAATTAAAAACTTTTTTTCATATAGCGTATAGCCTACAGCGGGGGGAGAGGGATTAAAAATTAGATATCTTAATTTATACTGTAAAAGAAAGGGGGCGGGATTACCCGCCCCTTAGTTTTTGATTATTTATCTTTTGCTATCTTAACTAGCTAACCAGGTAACCAACTAACCAGCTAACTCGATACACGATACTAAATTATTCCTTAGGAATTGTAAGCCTTTGATAGGGATAAATTAAATTGGGGTTCTTTATTTTGTCTAGATTTGCCTCAAATATTTTTATCCATTCCTCACCCTGGTTATAAAATCTTTCAGCAATCTTCCAGAGAGAATCTCCCCTCTTAACCTCATAATAATCTGGTATGCCCTTTTGCATAGCCTCTGCTAACTTAGCCTCTACTATGCTCTTTTCTTCCATTAATAAGGATAATCTACTAGCACATTCTGCTTCTTTTTCTTTTCCCTCTTTAGCCATTTGTTCTTTTATTTCCGTAACCTGATTTTCATATCCTTTTATACTTTCAGATAATTCTACAACTATTTTATCCTGGTCGGCAAGATTCTTTTCTGATTCTTCTTTTTGCTGTTTAAGGATGGTAATAGTATCTTCTCTTTCCGAAAGAAGAGCTTGAGAAGTTTTTAGTTGAGTCTCAAATGCACTCTTCTCTTCCCGTAATATTGACAGTTCTGCAGTATAATCTTTCTCTTTTTCACTTTCTTGTAGGGTTAACTTATCTTTTAATTCATTAATCTGATTGGAGTAAGTCTCTAATTTAGCGATAAATTCTTCTTTCTCGCGATCTTTAGCTTTCAACATCTCTTCTTGTTGAATTAATTGAGCTTCAAGTCTAGCTTTTTCCTCCATTAATCCAGGTAATTTATCCGCATATTCCTTCTCTAAATCTTTTTCTTCTTTAGTTAAATTTGCCTGTAATTCATTAATTTGTGCTTCTTTCTCTTCTATATCTCCTGTTAGTTCCGAAATAAGCCTATCCTTAGAGAAAACAGCCTGCTCAGCTTCTTCTTTCTGGCTCTCAATGGTTTTAATTATCTCTTCTTTTTCTGCTAACAAAGTTCCAAGGTTGATTTTTTCTTCCATTAATCCAGATAACTTATCGGTATATTCTTGCTCTAAATCTTTCTTTTCATTGGTTAGCTGGACTACTCCTTCTTTTAAATTAACTATTTCATTATCTAACTTACTTATACTCTCTTTATATCCTTTAACCTCCTCCTCTAATTTAATCATAAATTGTTCTTTTTCTTTATCTTGATCCAGCCAGATCTTCTCCTTCTCCGCTAACGAAGCTTCTAATTTTGCTCTTTCCTCAGTTAAAATAGATAATTTATCGGTATATTCTTGCTCTAAATCTTTCTTTTCTTTAGTCAAATTGGCGCTTAGTTCCTCAATCTGTTTTTCTTTTTCTTTTATATTTTCCTTCAGTTCCGAAATAAGTTCATTACTACTTTCCAATCTAAGATTTTTTTCTTCTAATTCTTTCTTTGCTTGGTTAGACTGATCATAAGTATAAATACTAAAACCACCAACAATTAATAAAACTACTATAAATAAAACTATTAAATTTTTTGACATTTTTTCACCTCCAATTTTTTTCATCTCCTTTATAATATATTAATTCGGCAAAGATTTATAAAATCCTCTTTTTATAAATAAAAAATATTATTTTTTTTAAAATTATTCATTTAATTATTCTTTACTACCTAAAATATTAGTATATTATCACGAAATTTATGCCCATCCTTAGCTAAACTAGATTATAGAGAGTAAATTTCGGGTATCCATAAGAGAGCGGCTGCCCCGAGAACACCAGCG
>PFIP01000097.1 GCA_002782675.1 Candidatus Infernicultor aquiphilus | reverse complement strand
GTTTAGAATCTGCAGACTTTAGAGCCTGTAATAACTTCGGGCCATTATATGGTAGGAGATAGAAGGAGGACTATATTGTTTTAGACGGGGGTAATAATCTCGATATTCTTATCTTTTAATATATCGAGATATTCATTTGGTAATGGTTTATCTGTTATTAGTGCATCTATATTTTCAATACCAGTGGTCCTAAAGATGGATGCCTTATCAAATTTAGTAGAATCGACCAGAAGATAATGAAGCCTTGAATTTTCAAACATCTTTACCTTGATATTTCCTTCCAAAATGTTAGATTCATAAATACCATTTTCATCTAACATCGTGCAGGAGAAGAAAAATTTATTAACCTTTATATTGGATAGCATCTTTTCTGCGAGTGGGCCAATCGTTGAGAAATACCCGTGTCTTATATTCCCTCCAAGCAGAACCAGGTCTATTTTATAAATACTCATTAATTCAACTGCCATATATATATTATTAGTTATGATATGCAGGTTCTGTGAGGAGAGTGCCAAGGTACGGGCAAACTCATAGCAGGTTGTACTGGTATCTAAAAAAAGCGTATCTCCTGCCTGCACCAATCTTTGGGCTAATTCTGCTATGATTCTTTTTTGTTCAAGATTAGTATGATGTCTTTCATGAAAACGTTTATCGTAATCCCGAGCTATTTTAATGGTGTTATACTCTTTTATTATAGATCTCTCTTCTGCTAATTTCTTGAGATCTCTCCGGATGGTAACCAGAGAAACATCCATTTTCTCAGCAAGCTCTAGCGGAGAGATAAAATTACTATTTTGGATTAAATCCATAATTTTTTCCAGTCGTTCTGCTTTACCCATATACTATTCTCACCTATGACAAGATAGTCAAGGGGAAATTCTTTCCCCTTGACTATCCCCTTTATTTATACTTTATTAATAAAGTTTTATTTGGTTAGTATTATAGTATATGATTAAAATAAAGTCAATTAAAGAAAATATCTTGATAATATTTCTTGACAAAAGGATTAAAACTAGTTAAGATATTATCAAAAGATTTTCATTTTATATAAAATAAAAAAAGGAGGTAAATAAAATGAAAAAGCAAAAATTTATACTGACGGTAATTTTACTCGCAATTTTTATTTCATCTATAGTTTCTTTTGCAGGGGCAGAAGAAACTACCCGAATTGCTATGCTGGTAAAAAACTTGGGGAATGCTTTTTTTGAAGCTTGTAGAGATGGAGGTTTAGAAGCAGCAAAAGAACTGGGTGGTATTGAACTTATCTATCAAGGACCCACTACCCCCACCGCTGAAGGTCAGATAGAAATTATTGACTCACTTATTGCCCAGAAAGTCAATGCTATTGTTATTTCTGCTAATGATGTAAATGCCCTGGTTCCTATTTGTAAAAGGGCAATGCAGAGCGGGATTACAGTAATTTCCTTTGATTCAGGAGTTGCTCCAGAAGGTCGAATCCTGCATTTAGCCCCCTCCGGCAGTGAGTTTATTGGTAGAAGTCAGGTAAAAATGTTAGCTAATTTAATTAGCTACAAGGGTGAGATTGCTATTTTGAGTGCTTCTTCTCAGGCTACTAATCAAAATGAATGGATTGAATGGATGAAAGAGGAGCTAAAGGAGCCTGCTTATAAAGATATGAAACTGGTAGCGGTGGTATATGGTGATGATCTTTCTGATAAGAGTTACCGGGAAGCAATGGGACTATTTAAATCTTATCCCGATTTAAGAGGGATTATTTCACCCACCACTGTTGGCATTGCAGCAACTGGGAAAGCTTTAGAAGATGCAGGAAAATCAGGGAAGATTGAACTCACCGGTCTTGGTTTACCCTCCGAAATGAAACAATACATTAAAAATGGTACCTGCAGACAGATGTCTCTCTGGAACCCCGTTGATTTGGGATATTCCTCTACCTATATTGCTTATAAACTGTTAAAAGGTGAATTCCAGGGCAAAGAGGGTGAAGTGATGAAAGTGGGTAGAATGGGAGAAATTAAGATAGGAGCAGATAATGTAGCAGTAATGAGTGAACCATATATATTTGATAAAGATAATATAGATAAATTTGCGGCTATTTACTAAGGGTATATTATTTGAATTAGAAAAAAATTTAGTAAAGCGGGATTAATCATATCCCGCTTTACTTATAAATACCCTAATACAAAAGAGGAATTTTTGCTTTATGAATAACTGCATTCTTGAAATGAAGGGGATTAGAAAGTATTTTTACGGCGTTAAAGCACTTGAGGGAGTAGATTTTAAAATAAAAACTGGTGAAGTACATGCCCTTATTGGTGAAAATGGTGCTGGGAAGTCAACCCTGGTAAAGATTTTAGCCGGTGTATATCAACCTAATGCTGGTACTATAATTTTCAACCATAAATCGGTACAATTTTTATCTCCTCAAATCTCCCAACAAGCTGGAATATCCGCTATACACCAAGAAGCTACCATGTTCCCAGAACTTTCGGTCACCGAAAATATCTTCATAGGTCATCATATTAGGAATAAATCCAATGGTCTGCTTTCCTGGAAAGAAATGAAGGATAAGACCCAGGCCCTTCTCAATAGGCTGGAATTAGATATCCATCCTGATACTAAAGTAAAAAATTTAAGTGTTGCTCAAAGACATATGGTGGAGGTTGCCAAAGCACTCTCCCTGAATGCAAAAATAGTAATTATGGATGAGCCCACCTCTGCCCTTACCATTAAAGAAGTGGAGTATTTATACAAAATTATTAGAAAATTGAAATCTGAAAATAAAGCGGTCATCTTCATTTCTCATAAATTTGAAGAAATCTTTGAGATTGCAGATTATTTTACCGTACTAAGAGACGGAAAATATATTGGAGAAGGAAAGATGGCTGAGGTTACTATGGATGAGATAATCCAGATGGTAATTGGGCGTAATCTTGAACATAGGTATCCACAGATAGAAGCAGAACAGGGGAATACTATCTTAAAGGTTAAGAATCTTACCAGGATAGGTTTTTTTAAGGATATATCTTTTGAGTTACATCAAGGAGAAATTTTAGGATTTTTTGGCTTAGTGGGAGCGGGAAGAACCGAGGTAATGCAGACCATTTTCGGAATTGAAGCGCTGACTTCAGGGGAAGTCTTTATTAATGGGAAAAAAGTTAATATTGCCAATCCTGCTGAGGCCATGAATTATGGTCTTGCCTACATCCCTGAAGACCGGCAACTGCAAGGTACAATTTTAAAAATGAATATCAAAGAGAATGTAACCCTATCCATAATAAATAAGATTAGTAGACATTTTTTCTTAGATAAGGAGAAGGAATTAAAAATTACTGAGCAATACGGAAAACAGATAGAAATAAAAGCCTCAAGTTGGCAGCAATTGGTAGAAGATTTATCCGGAGGTAATCAACAGAAGGTAGTCTTAGCTAAATGGATTGCTACTAAACCAAGAATATTGATTATGGATGAACCAACCAAAGGAATTGATGTTGCCACCAAAGCTACCGTCCACAATATTATTTCTGAACTTGCGAAACAGGGAATAGCCATAATTCTTGTTTCCTCAGAACTTCCTGAAATTCTCGGCATGTCTAATAATATTATCGTAATGCATGAAGGAGCAATAACTACCAAATTTACTCGAGATAAAGCTAATTCGGAAAATATAATCAAAGCAGCAATAGGGAGTATTTTAAGTTAAGGAGATTTTAAAGATGTTAGTTTTACCCCAAAAAAGAGAATTTAATTTTTTTATTTTTATTATTTTAATAATATTTATAATTAGCTTAAGGACTCCTAGTTTTTTAGATCTTAACAACTTTATGGATATTCTTAACGATACTGCCATACTAACTATGGTGGCCATCGGTCAGCTTATGATTATTGTTACCGGCGGAATTGATTTGTCTGTTGATGCCAGTCTTGCTTTAACTGGTATGAGTGTAGCACTTCTAAACCAACATTACCCTGAAATTCCCCTCTTCATAATTATTTTAATTTCCATAACCATAGGGCTCCTGCTCGGTTCAATAAATGGTTTATTGGTTTCCCAGGCTAAGATTCCACCTGTAATTACTACTCTTGGAACTATGAGTATATATAGAGGTTTAGTATTCGTAATCTGTAAAGGGACCTGGGTTAGTGCTCATGAGATGACCGAAGCTTTCAGGGAGTTTCCCAGAAGAAGTTTTTTAGGGATATCTAATCTCATATTTATAGCTCTATTAATAATAGTATTATTCTTGATTTTCTTAAGTCTAACTAAAACCGGAAGAGAAATTTATGGAGTAGGTGGTAATAAAACAGCGGCACAATATGTCGGGATTAATCTGAATAAGATTAATTACCTTGCCTATACCTTATGTGGAGGAATTACTGGTCTGGCTGGATTTCTCTGGGTGGCACGCTATGCCGCTGCTCAGAGTGAAACTGCCATTGGTTTTAATTTTCAGACGATTGCTGCTTGTGTAGTGGGAGGAGTAAGTATAACTGGTGGTTCTGGAACGGTTATCGGAGTTGTGCTGGGGGCTTTTTTTATTGGAATTGTCTATGATTCTCTTACCATGATTAATGTTTCACCATTCTGGCAAATGGCAATTCAGGGTTTTATTATTCTATTTGCCATTATCATAAATACTATTATGGATAAACGGAATCAACAATTACTGTTGAGAAAGAGAAGTTTTAATGAATAAACCAAAAGCTTTAGTGAATAAGAAGAATATATTTGACCTGGAAAAAATTAGAAAAATAAATTTATTAAATATCTTGTTAAAATGGGAAATTATTCTCTTTTTTATTTTTATTGCCATCATAATAGTAAATTCTAATCTGTCACCCTATTTTTTAGATTATAATAATCTTATGAATACTACTTTCAATTTTATAGAAAAGGCGATAATTGCCCTTCCTATGATGTTGGTGATTATATGTGGTGATATTGATATTTCTGCCGCCTCTATTCTAGCTTTATCTTCAGTTTTTATGGGTCTGGCCTCCCGAGCCGGGGTAGGTACCTTTGGGTTGATTGCAGTTGGACTTTTTACTGGTTTAGCAGCCGGTTTTTTAAATGGTTTTATTATCACAAAATTTGGAATTCCAGCGATTGCGGTTACCCTGGGAAGTATGTCTTTGTTTAGGGGAATTGCTTATGTAATTCTTGGGGACAAGGCATTTACTAAATACCCTAAATCTTTTGCTTATTTTGGGCAAGGATATATAGGAAATACGATGATTCCTTTTGAATTGGTACTTTTTATAGTACTGGCCATAATTTTTGGAATAGTGCTACATAAAACCACGTTAGGTCGTAAGATATTTGCAATTGGAAACAATTCTATTGCTGCTAATTTTTCAGGGGTAGCGGTAAATAAAATACGTCTTATTATTTTTACAGTTATTGGTTTTTGTTCAGGATTGGCATCAATTTTACTTACTTCGCGTATCGGGAGTACACGACCAAATATAGCTGATGGTTGGGAGCTGGAGATTATTACCACAGTTGTACTGGGTGGAGTAGTTATTACCGGTGGCCAAGGAAATATTTTTGGAGTAATCATTTCGGTTTTTATTATTGGATTTTTAAAATTTGGAATGGGTCTTATTAATATTCCGGGAAAGGTCATGAATATTGTACTAGGATTTCTATTGATTATAGCCATTATGCTTCCAGAATTACTTAAAAGAATAAAACCAAAAAACAATATTAAATAAAATATATTCGGGGGTGCGCTGATGAAAACCAATCCAGATCACTCCCCAATTACTGTCTCACTGGAAGAAGTTTTTCATCTGGATTGAAAAAGAAAGATAGGTTAAAAGTAAAAAG
>PFIP01000140.1 GCA_002782675.1 Candidatus Infernicultor aquiphilus | reverse complement strand
TCAAATATATGCTTTTTGATGGCATTTCTTGCTGCTAAAAAGTTAGGGATTATTAAGTGATTTAAAAGTGGGGGCAAATGGGAGCATAAACGAAGCAGTTTGTTTTTTTTAAGTTAATTGAAATCGTGGACTAAGAGTATATGAATACTAACGAAAAGGAAATAGAGAAATAGCTATGTTAAAAGTGGTTGCAACATGGAGTGGCGGTAAAGAAAGCTCATTTGCATGTTATAAGGCGATTTCCGTAGGTCTTGAGGTGTCCTATCTTCTAAATATGGTAACGGTCGGTGCAAAAAGATCTATGACGCATGGTATTAAATCTGAATTATTACTTGCTCAATCAGAAGCGATGGGAATACCCATTATCCAGAGAAAAACCTCCTGGAAGGATTATGAGAAGGATTTCAAAGAAGAGGTGCTAAAGCTAAAACAATTTGGAATTAAGGGGGTAATATTTGGAGATATCAACTTAAATGAGCATAGAGATTGGGATGAAAGAGTTTCTAATGAATTAGGAGTCGAACCGTTATTACCCTTATGGGAACAAAACTATACAAAACTTCTTGAGGATTTTATTAAGGCCGGGTTTGAGGCTTTTGTAGTCACCCTCAAAGCGAACCTACTTAGTGAAAAATTGTTGGGGCATCGGATAGATAGGGAATTCATAAAAGAGTTGATCAATAACCCCAATGTTGACCTGTGTGGAGAAGCAGGCGAATATCATACTTTTGTTACTGATGGCCCATTGTTCAAGAAGCGTATCAAACTACTTGAGGTAGAAAAGATATTGAATAATGGATACTGGTTCTGGGATATTGCTAAATATGAAATTTGCTGTAAATAAAATGATTTAGTGTAAAAATTTAAGCCTTAATTTTTTCCCGGTCATCGGGGTCCCATTAATTGATAAATAACCATTGCTTTTTTATAAAGATATTTATTTTTTAAGATAAAAGAAGTATTTTTAATTCAGCGGGATATCGTATGGATTAAAAGCCCTTTGGATTTTAGAAGCTGCATGAAAGAGGCATAAATGGATATTATTTCAATTATATTTATTGCGTTTGGATTAGCAATGGATGCTTTCGCTGTATCTATTACCAGTGGAATAGCCATTAAATTTTTAAAAATCAATAATGCTTTGAAGATCGCCACATTTTTTGGATTATTTCAGGCAATTATGCCAATAATTGGATGGTTAGCAGGGCTTAGCTTTCGAAATATTATTTCAGGTTTTGATCATTGGATTGCTTTTGGGCTTCTAATTATTATAGGTGGTAAGATGATTTATGAGTCAACTAAAATAGAGTTGAATAACAAGAAAATAGATCCGTTGAATATTTACGTTCTGTTGATTTTGTCTTTTGCAACAAGTATTGATGCTTTAGCGGTTGGTTTAAGCCTTTCATTCTTAAAGGTTTTCATTGCCTTACCTGCTATAATAATTGGGATGATAACCTTTTTACTATCGATTTTTGGGGTTTATTTTGGAAATAGATTTGGACACTATTTTGAAAAAAAATTTGAAATAATTGGTGGTTTAGTTTTAATTGGTATTGGAATAAAAATATTAATTGAGCATTTAACTTATTGACATGGAACATATTCCGGAAAGAGTGGTTCACGCCAAAAGAGCAGGGGCACAAGGTGGAATAATCCTCCAAAAGGCACCAAGAGTTTTTGTTCTTACCTTAGTGGATCTAGATACACCACCAAGCGCGTCTAATGGGTTACTATTCTAAGAAAAGATCATCCTAAGCGGAGGAAACCATGGTTTCGGAACTTTGCCTAGCTGCGATACGTTAGACAAAATAGGTGACGATTTGGAGCTGGCATCGCTGGTTTATCAACCGGATGCTATGGACAGATGAACGGTTACCGATGTACCATGAAAATGATTAAGGAAATTATGATGAATCGATTTTTCAGAATATTCTTTATAGGGCTCTTTGCATTATTAGAAGTATTGCCTGTTGGTTATTGCTACAATTTAGAATTTCCCACCACTTTCAAGGTTATTCCGGTTTATACTTATCAGGTTCTCCATACTTATCCTCATGATCAGACTGCTTTTACCGAAGGATTGGTGTTTGAAGATGATGTTTTATATGAAGGCACTGGTCTTTATGGGCATTCTAACCTGCGTAGAGTAGAATTAGAAACTGGAAAAGTTTTACAGACCAAAGAGCTACCGAACCAATATTTTGGGGAAGGTATAACTATTTACAAAAATAATATTATTCAATTGACCTGGAAATCCAATCTCGGTCTGGTCTATGATAAATCTAATTTTGAATTACTACAGGAGTTTAATTATCCCACTGAGGGTTGGGGCATTACTTATGACGGAAAGTATTTGCTTATGAGTGACGGTACTTCCACCTTACATTTTTTAGATCCTGAAACCTTTGAGGAAATTAGACAGATTGAAGTATACGAAAACGATGTTCCGGTGACCAAAATCAATGAATTAGAATATGTGCAAGGGGAAATCTTTGCTAATATATGGCTAACCGAACGTATCGCCAGAATTAATCCTCTGACCGGTCAGGTAACTGGCTGGATAGATCTGAAAGGAATTTTAAGTCCGGAAGACTGTAGTGAGAAGGTCGATGTTCTTAATGGCATTGCCTATGATGCAAAGAATGATCGCTTCTTGGTAACTGGAAAGTTTTGGCCAAAACTATTTGAGATTGAATTAATAAAAGATGAATCCAATAAGAATGGAAGTAGTTGGGGCAAATAACGTGCAAATATAGGGGTCTATAATATTTTATAGAAGAACTTCAAATTGGCCTGGATAACTTTATGGATTATTATAATTACAGAAGGACACATCAAGATTCGGGTCAAGCGCATTTATCTAAAAATTTGATAAATTTCAAAGAAAGTGATAAAAAAAAGGTGAAGATATGAAGGTTCTGATTTTTGAAATTGCAATTGGCAAAAGAAAAGAGTAAATAATATTAACATGAACTCTATGAAAAGAAACCTATTAAAGGGTATAGTAAGCTTTCTCGGCTTGAATAAGACAATCCTTACAATGCTTATTATGGTGATATTTCTCGGTCTAGGAGAAAAGATGGCAGAAAGATTCCTCCCTCTATATATAGTTGCCCTTGGCGGTTCATCAATATTTGTTGCATTCTTGAACGGAATGGATAATCTTTTAAGTGCTCTTTACTCATTCCCCGGAGGATACCTGAGCGACAGGATCGGATACAAAAAATCACTGATTGTCTTCATAGTTATGGCAATAATAGGATACCTTATCGTGATCGCATTTCCAGGGTGGCAGGCAGTGCTTGTTGGTGCTATATTTTTCATTTCCTGGAGTGCAATTTCTCTGCCTGCTATAATGAGCCTCGTCTCAAAAGCTGTTAAAAAAGAAAAACAGACAATGGGAGTTTCGCTTCATTCTCTCGTAAGAAGAATACCTATGGGACTGGGTCCTATTATTGGGGGAGTTTTAATAGGTATTTACGGAAAAGTTCTCGGCGTGAAAATCGCTTTTGCTTGTGCACTTATTCTCGCCATACTATCCATAATTTTTATAAGGCGCTTTATGGCAGAGGACACAGAAATTAAGGGAAAAGGGATGAGCATTAAAGAATCTTTTTCTGGTATAAACACCGATCTCAGGATGCTGCTTGTTTCGGACATTCTCATCAGATTTGCAGAACAGATTCCTTATGCCTTCGTGGTACTCTGGGTAGTTGATAACCTCCACTTCAGCGCCTTTCAATTTGGTCTACTTACAGGTATTGAAATGGCAACAGCAATGGCTGTATATATACCAATAGCATTCCTTGCGGATAAATACAACAAAAAACCATTTATAGCAATAACCTTCGGGTTTTTCACAATATTTCCCTTGTTTATATATTATTCAAGGACTTTTGAAATGCTTATTTTTGCTTTTATCATAAGAGGGTTTAAGGAGTTTGGAGAACCAACAAGAAAATCGTTGATTCTCGACCTTGCCCCGACCGATAAAAAGGCTTCAACATTCGGTACTTATTATCTAATCCGCGATGTTATTGTGTCAATGGCAGCATTCTCTGCAGGATTTTTATGGGACATCAGCCCAAAGGTGAATTTTATGACTGCATTTGCTTTTGGCATTGTGGGAACACTATTCTTCCTGATATTTGGCAAAGAAAAGAGAAAAAATATAAAATAAATAGGGACATATCCCATTTTATTCTAAATTTGACATAAAAATACAGGGGACGGTTTTTTGTATCCGTAAGAATTCTAAGAATTCCAAAAGAGAAACTGGATTCCTGCTGGAGTTTACCCTCGCGAAAGCGGGGGCAGGAATGACAGATAAGATGTAGGGAATGACATAAAAACTTTTATTTATAAGGGTTTTATAAAAAATATGGGGACAGGCTTTACTTTTTGTCTTGCACTAAATGTGAGAAAACAAAAGAAGACTGTCCCCATATTAAAATTACCCCTTCAGGAATGCCCTTTAAAAGCACGTAGAGTGCCTTATTTTGAAGGGGTGAAAAATTAGTCAAAAAAAACCATTTTCGAGGAGTAAAACCATAGCTAAGACTTAAAATAATGCAAAAAAGAACGTTTTTTCGCATTCTGCCATTGAAATCCTTATATTATAAGGCTTTTCTCTTCCTATAAATTAGCTAAAATCATAAACTTTAGCCATAACAGTAGAGGTGAGAATATCCATAATTTAAAAATTGTATAGTATTTCCTGGAGAACGCATAATTATTATTTGCGGTATTAATAAAATAAGTTTATGATAAACATAAGAATCTATAAAGATATACCGTAAGGGAGAATAGTGGTTACTTTTAGAAAATTCACCTCTGCCTGTGCGTGCACGCACGCAGACAGGTAGAGTCGTGCATAAACGAAGTACTTCGCAAAATATGTCAATTTGGGAGCATAAACGAAGTAGTTCGATTATTTTAATTGGAATCAATCTTAATCGTTAAGCGAAATGCTCACTTTGGGGTACAAAATATAAAAAATAAGCAAATAATAAGGCAAATATCGGGGTCTGGTCTTAACATTTGACATAAGATTATATTAAATAGATAGAGATAAGAGAAGATTTTTGTATGTCAAGTTATGGTCTTTTGATAGGGAGAGATAATTAGCCACTTGTTCCCCGTTACAAATTATAGTAAAGTACATAAAAGCTACAATGAGGTTTTAATTTAGGGTGAATAAAGATGATATCAATTAATACAAATTTCAAAGAAAAAAATATATTAGCTACCATCGCTAAAAAATATAACATAACCTTAATATATGTTTTTGGCTCACAGGTAGAAACAGCTATTAATATATTAAAAGGTATAACCAAAATACCTGAAGACAGTATGGCTGATATTGATGTAGGGTTGGTATTACAGAAAAAATTGCCTGGACCAAAGGAAATTTTTCAATTTTATAGCTTTATTTATAATGAGCTTCAAGAATTGTTTAATCCTTTTCCCCTCGATCTTGTTTTTCTCCAGGAGACACATTCTGTTTTTCAAGCACAAGCTATCTGTGGAGAATGTATTTATTCTGTTTCCCAAAGTATTAAAGAGAAATATGAAGAAGATATACTTCGCCGTGCTGCTGATTTTAAGCCTTTTTTAAAGATGTATCTTGATGAAATCCTTGAGGAGGTTAAATGATATGGCCATAGATAAAATTTTGGTAAAACAGAGATTAGTTTTAATAAGCGAGTATTTAATTGAATTAGAAGCGCTTTCTAATTTACCCAAAGAGGAGTTTGTCAAGAAACGTACTGCTGCTTCCGCAGAAAGTTTCCTTAGGCGTTCCTTAGAAGCCATTTTTGATGTAGGTCGCCACATATTAGCTAAAAGTGGTGGTACTAATTTGGCTCAGGAATATAAAAGTATAGCTCAAGGATTAGAACAAAAAGGAATCATATCTATAGACTTAGAAGGGCAACTAATTAAAATGGCAGGATATCGAAATCGGATGGTTCATCTTTATTTCCAGATATCCGATGAAGAATTATATGAGATTATTTCTCATTACCTTGAAGATATACGAAGGTTTCAAAAAGAAATATTAGCTTATTTATCCAAACAATAAATAAAAATACAGTAAAAATACAGGGAACGGTTCTCTGTATCAGCAGTACTTTTTCAAGAAATAACTACTGCTATTCTTAATCCTTCAACCAAAGCATTTATATTACCTCTTTAATAAAAACTCAAAGCTTATTTCCTACTCCTCTTTCTTTAAGTCAAAGTCTTCTAGTAATCTGACCTCAATTTGTAGAATTAATAGCTTTAACGCTTATCTGCTTTACAATTTCCTATATAATCTTTATGAGGAAGGAGATAAGATCTACTTAATATTATTTTATTTTTATCCAAAGAAAGTTACTTGACTATCCTAATCTTTCAGATTATTCTATAGTGGTAAATTACTTTTTAATTATTAAAGGAGCACCCCTTGAAGAACCTCTTTTTCCAGGGGTTAAGGAAATTTGTGAAAAGGTGAAATCAGGCGCTGGGTTTAACCTCTTGGTTACCCATTCTTTTTAGATAAAAATTTTTAGAAAGACGCAGACCTTTAAAATTTAAAGTGATTTGAGGTTTAAAAATATGGCTTTGTTAAATTTACAAAGAATCGCAGTTAATACCTATCTTATTCCTTCCCCCACCAATATTGGTGTATATATCCAGAATGAGCAAGCTATTCTAATTGATAGTGGAAATGATAAGGAAGCGGGTAGACAAATTCTTAAACTATTGAAGGAAAAAAATTGGAAAGTAAAGCTAATTATTAATACTCATTCCAATGCCGATCATATCGGGGGGAACGCTTTTATTCAAACTAATACTAATTGTCGGATTGCTGCTACTCGAATTGAAGCCGCCTTCATTCAAGATCCGGTTCTGGAACCTTCTTTTCTTTGGGGGGGATTTCCTTATTCCAGATTTACCAATAAATTCTTGATGGCCAAACCCTCGAAAGTAACTGATATCATTCCCTCCTCTGGAAAAATATTGGACACCAATTTAGAGGCTATTTCTTTGCCCGGACATTTTTTGGATATGATTGGCCTAAAAACACCGGATAATATTATATTTATTGCCGATAGTCTCTTTTCAGAGGAGATCATTAATAAATACCATCTTTTTTTCCTCTATGATATCAAAGCGCATCTGGAAACATTACAGAAACTAAAAACCATAGCTGCGGATACCTTCATTCCGAGTCATAGTATTCCCACTTCCTCTATAAAGAAGCTTATTGATATAAATGAGAGTAAGGTTACTGAGATTATCTCCACCATTTTATCATTTTGTGAGAGAGCGGTAGCATTTAACCAAATACTTTCTCGGGTGTGTAAAAAATATGAAATAAATTTGAATGCTAATCAATATGTACTTGTTTCTAGCACCATAAAATCATATCTTTCTTTTCTTGGTGAAAAAGGTGAATTAGAGATGTTTTTTTCGGAAGGAAATGTTTTTTGGAAAAAGAGAGAATAATTAATAATGAGAGGACAAACTAAATGAAAAAATGTTATCAGCAATCTATTGACGAGGTGGTTCAGTACAGTAAAACTGATCTAAAAATAGGATTATCCTCTCCGGAAGTGAAAAAACGATTGGATGAGGTGGGACCCAATCAACTGGAGGAAAAGAAAGGCCGCACTCCCTGGGATATGTTTTTGGGGCAGTTTAAAGATGTTCTGGTTCTTATTTTACTGATTTCTGCCCTGGTATCATTTATTTTAGGGGAAGTAAGTGATGCTATGGTTATTGCTATAATCTTAATTTTAAATGCTACTTTAGGAGTAGTCCAGGAGTATAAAGCAGAGAAGTCACTGGCTGCCTTAAAGAAAATGACCACACCCAATGCTTTGGTAATAAGAGATGGAAAACAGGCCAGGATCGAAGCCACTCAATTGGTACCAGGTGATATTGTCCTTTTAGAATCCGGTGACCATATACCCGCTGACCTTCGTCTCTCTATGGTTACTAGTCTTAAAATACAGGAGGCTGTCCTAACCGGTGAGTCGTTGCCGGTAGAAAAGACAGCTGAAATAATAGATAAAGATAATATTTCTACCGGAGATCAGGATACCGGAGATCAGGACAATATGGCTTTTATGGGGACTGCAGTTATCTCCGGAAGAGGTAGAGGGATTGTAGTGGCTACGGGGATGAAAACAGAGATGGGTCAGATTGCGGGGATGTTAGAAGAACAGAAACAAGAGGATACTCCCTTACAGAAGAAATTAAACCAGGTTGGTAAGAAACTGGGTTTGATTATCTTAGTGGTGGTGGGATTGGTGGTACTAATAGGGTCTTTACGTGGGATTAAGTTTTTTGAGATGTTTCTGATCGGAATTTCTCTGGCTGTAGCCGCGGTTCCGGAAGGTTTACCAGCAGTGGTAACGGTTGTTTTAGCTCTCGGAGTACAGAGAATGATAAAAAAGAATGTTATTGTCCGGCGTTTGCCAGCAGTAGAAACTTTAGGTGCTACGACAGTTATTTGCTCGGATAAAACCGGAACTTTAACTCAGAACCAGATGACCGTAAGAAAATTAGTTCTTCCAGAGAAAAATATTGAAGTAGAAGGAGAAGGTTATCGGCCGGTGGGGAAATTTTATCAATCCGAGCAAGAGATTCAACCCCAAACAGATCCAGATTTATCCTTATTGTTAAGAGGAGCAGTCCTTTGCAATAATGCCGAACTGCAAAAGAATAATGAAAATAATCAATGGGAAATTATTGGTGATCCTACTGAAGGTGCTCTGGTAGTAACCGCCGCTAAAGCTGGTTATGATAAGAAAAAACTGGAACAGGATTATCCTCGAGTGAAAGAATTTCCTTTTGATTCAGATCGTAAACAGATGTCTACTCTTCATCAGACACCCGATGGAAGTCAGATTATTTTTGTCAAAGGAGCTCCTGATCAGGTGATAAGTTTTTGCACTTATTATCAGAAAAATGGTACGAAAGAAGAGATGGGAGAATCCATAAAAAATAAGGTTTTAGCTCAGAATAGAGAATTGGCAGTGGAAGCCTTACGAGTTTTAGCGATAGCTTATAGGTTGGTGGATAAAGAAAATCTTGACGAAATTAAAGAAATAAAAGATGCCGAAAAAGAACTAATCTTTCTAGGATTAATAGCTATGATTGATCCGCCGCGTAAGGAGGCTATTGAATCAGTAAAAACCTGTCTTAGAGCTGGCATACATCCGATTATGATTACCGGAGATTATTCTCTTACCGCTAAAGCAATCGCTTCTGAACTGGGTATATATCATTCGGGAGATAGGATTATTACCGGAGAAGAATTAGAAAAAATGTCGCCATCTGAATTAGAAGAGGCGGTAGGAAATACTACTATCTTTGCCCGGGTATCTCCACGTCATAAACGTCGTATCGTTAGCGCTTTACAGAAGAATAAACAAGTGGTAGCGATGACTGGAGATGGGGTAAACGATGCGCCGGCTTTAAAAGAATCGGATATCGGGATAGCTATGGGTATTACCGGGACAGATGTAACTAAAGAAGCTTCTGATATGATCCTGACTGATGATAATTTTGCTTCTATCGTAGGAGCTGTAGAAGAAGGAAGAAAGATTTATCAAAATATTAAAAAATTTATCCATTATTTAATCTCCTGCAATTTAGGGGAAATAATTACTATTGCTGGTGCTATTTTTATTGGATTGCCTTATCCATTAATTCCTATCCAGATACTCTGGGTGAATTTGGTTACCGATGGTTTGCCTGCCCTGGCCCTGGGTCTAGATCCTGCGGAAAAAGATATTATGCAAATGCCACCTCGTGATCCGAATAAGGGAATATTTTCCGGTAAAATGGGTTTTAATATCTTTTCGCAAGGTATTTTTATCGGATTACTTTCTTTAAGTGCTTTTTATATTGGTATTTCCTTTTATTCTCTGGAGATTGCCAGGACTATGGCCTTTGCCACTCTTAGCTTTTCTCAGTTAGCACAATCGTTAAACGCTCGCTCGCAAAAATTTTCTATTTTTAGAATAGGTTTATTTACTAATCTATATTTAATTATGGCTATTTTTATTTCTGGTCTCTTGCAATTTCTAGTAATGGTAATTCCTTCCTTGCAAGTTATTTTCAAAACGGTTTGGTTAGATTTAAATCAGTGGTGGATAGTTGTTACTTTATCCTTAGCTCCGATAATATATGTTGAATTTCTTAAGTTAATACATGTGACAGGGGACGTCAGACCGTGTGAGAAACAATAATCAATTCTTTGAAAATAAGGCAAACTTTGAACCCATCTTCTCTTTTTCGCTCTTTGATAAAATAATAGGAAAGAAAAAAGGAAATGCCGGTCTACTATACCGGTACTGCCTTCTTGTTTTCTCTTAATCTTCTCAAGATCTCTTCTGTTCCCAGGATATTGATCACCCGCTTGAGATTATAGGCCAGAAAGGATAATGCAATTTCTGCACTGACTGAGACCTTGCGCCTGGTCAGGAAATAGGAGGCACCCCATGCCCTTTTGATGGTACCGAAGGGATGTTCCACAATCATCTGTCTGAGCTTATAGGTTGCGAGATTCTCTCGGGTTTGCTCATCAATGTGGTCCAAGAAGTCCTGGCTTCTATGCCGGAATACGGTCCTTCCTATTTTTGCCCTGGTGCATCTGGACTTTACAGGACAGCCCTGGCAGGCCTTAGGATTACGATAATCATCACCGAGAATCTTATCATGTTTCTTTCTGGTTCGGTAATAAGAAAGCTTATGACCGGCAGGACACAAATAGCAATCGTTATCCCGATCATAGATAAAGCGATCGGGGTAAAAATCCTTATCTCCGGTTTTATTGGAATAGACTTGCTTGGTAACATAGACGGTCATTCCCTTTCGGGTACAGTATTCTAAATCCCGAACCTGGTAGTAACCCTTATCGGCAAGCACGGTAAATTGTTGATTGCCCAGTATCTTTCTGGCTCGTAAGGCCATAGGGGCTAACTGACCTAAGTCATTGGGTTTATCGATGACTTTAAAATCGGCAATCAGTTTGTGTTTGGCATCTACGGTAGTCTGGACATTGTAACTGACTTCCACGTGGTTATTGTGGTTGGCCATCAGCCGGGCATCCGGGTCGGTGGTGGAGATTTCATTCTGGTTGGTCTGCTCTAGTTTTCTCTGATATGTTTGATATTTTTCTTTTCTTTCCTTTAGCTGGGCGATCCTTTCTCGGACCTCCCGGGCATCAGGCTTTCGGTCAAGAGATTCCTGTTCGTCACACTCATCCAGTTCCTGTAAGTAGCCGGTGATCTTCTCATTGATGTAGGCAAGATGTCTGGCTAACTTTTTCTGGCTGTAGTTGTTGCGCTTGCTATTACAGGCCCGGAACTTGGAACCGTCGATGGCGATTAGTTCCTTGCCGAATAGTTGCCAGGAATTACATAGACGGGTGAAATCCCGGAAGACTTTCACCAGGGCCTTTTTGTTATCCCTACGGAAATCGGCAATGGTCTTGAAATCCGGCCTTAACTTTTTTAGTAGCCAGAAGAGCTCCAGGTTGCGCCCGGTTTCGGTCTCCAGTCGCCTGGAGGAACGGATGTGATTTAAGTAACCGTAGAGGTAGAGTTTGAGCATGTCCGCAGGATGATAGGGCGGTCTTCCCCGTCTTGGATCAGTAGCACGGTTAAAGTGTAGTGCTTCTAAGTCCAGTTGATTGATGTATTCATTGATGATGCGTACCGGATTGTCTTTATCGATATACTCCTCGATACTTTCGGGAAAGAGGATGTTCTGATTTCTGTCTTCACCTTGGATATAGGCCATGATATTCACCTTCTTCTTTCTTTTTCTATTATTTTATATGGTTATATTATATCATGTTAGGTCGTTATATGCAACTAGAAGGTGACTTTTCACACGGTCTGACGCTTCCCTGACACACTCTTAAGTGAAGATATATTGGGAGCGATAAATGAAATTGTGGAAGTTTTTATCCTTTTAACCCTCTGTATTTTAGGGGTTAAATAAATACAGGATTATTTTTAATGGAAAGTGAGTAGGTTTAATTTAAAAATTATAATTATGAAAAAGATAGCCATAAAAGTACCCGGAACTTGTGGGGAATTAGTTCAGGGAATTTGTAAGGGAAATAATTTTCATGTAACTTGTCCTATAGAGCTCTTTTCTTACATTCATCTTGAATTGGCTGATAGCAATAAAGATTTACAAAACTTTTCTTTGCAGGAAAAATCACGACAAGCACTTATCAGTACTTTGAATTATTTTGGTCTTAGTGAAAAAGATGTTAATTTAAAAATAGAGATATTTTCAGAAATTCCCTCAGAAAAAGGTATGGGCAGTAGTAGTGCAGATATTATCGGTATTATCCTGGGTGTTAGCATTTTATTAAACCAGAAGATAAGTGCAGACGAAGTAGCAAAATTAGCTCTTACTATTGAGCCGACCGATGGAATAATGTATGAAGATATTGTCTGTTTTGACCATTTAAAGAAGGGACTTTTAGAAAAAATAGGTCAGCCTCCTTTAATAAATGTTTTAGTAATTGATCCTGGTGGTTGTGTTGATACTTTAGAATTTAATCGAAGAGAAGATTTGATAAAACTCCGTTTGGAAAATCAGAAAGATATTACTCAAGCTTTAGAATTAGTGAAAAAGGGGATAGTAGAGAATAATATTAAGTTAATCGGAGAGGGAGCAACTTTAAGTGCTTTATGTAATCAGAAGATTCTTTTTAAGAAAGAGTTAGAAAAGATTATTTCAACTTCATATAAGATGGGGGCAGTAGGAGTAAATGCAGCTCATAGTGGAGTGGTGTTAGGAGTTTTACTTCCTCCGAATTATTATGAAATTGAAAATTTGAAAAATGAAATCATAAGGATTTATAAATGTAATAAAGAGCTAAATTTTTATGAAACTAAATTAATTGGTGGGGGAGGAAGAATTGTTTAATTACTTACATGGCGGTAATTTCGAAAGAGCAATGGAGAGATATGACATATCTTTAGATGAAATTATTGATTTTAGTGCTAATATTAATCCTTTAGGTATTTCTCCCAAGATTAAAGAGGTTCTCGTTAAAAATATTGATCAACTGTCTTGTTACCCGGACCCAGAGTGTAAAGAAGCAAAAAAAGAGATTTCACGTTATTTCAAGATAGATTATGAGAATATTATTTTAGGTAATGGTTCTACTGAATTAATTTATTTAATTGTTCAAACCTTGAAGGCTAAAAAAGTATTAATCCCTATCCCTACTTTTTGCGAATATGAGAGAGCTTTAAATAATAACAATGTTTCTATTAATTTTTATAAATTAAAAGAAAAACAAGAATTTTTGATCTCAATAAATGAAATCATTTCTCAATTAGTCGGGATAGATTTGGTTTTTTTGTGTAACCCCAATAACCCTACTGGTACTTTTCTTCCCAGGAAAGAAATGTTAACTTTGGTTAAAGAGATTCAGAGGAGAAAAATATTTTTGGTTTTAGATGAGGCTTTTATCGATTTGCACGAGGAGGAAAGTTTTGTTAAAGAGGTTAAAAATTATGATCATCTTATTATTCTTCGTTCTTTAACAAAATTTTTTGGTCTTCCCGGATTGCGTATTGGTTTTGGGGTAAGCAGTTCAGAGTTGATTAAGAAATTAGAAGTACAAAAGATACCCTGGGGAGTTAATTATTTGGCCCAAATTGCGGTTCGAGAAGTGTTGAGAGATGAAAAGTTTATCAGCAAGAGTAGATTTTTTTTACTTAAGGAAAAGGAATTTTTATATCGGGAATTATCTAATATAAAAGGGTTGAAAGCTTATAAACCTTCAGCTAATTTTGTATTTTTAAAATTATTAGGGAATATTTCTTCTGAGAAGCTTAAGGAACAGTTGGCTAAAAAAGGGATATTGATTCGGGATTGCAGTAATTTTAGGGGATTAGAGAAAGAAAAGTTTATTCGAATAGCGGTTCGCACTCGTAAAGAAAATTTAAAGTTACTTGAACAACTTAAAATAATCTTAATGTAAGGATTAGAATATTGACTACAATGAGAGGAAAATATGATGGTTAAGGCAATTATGATACAAGGGACTGGTTCTTCGGTAGGTAAGAGTATAATAGTTACTGCTTTATGTAGAATATTTTATCAAGATGGTTTTAGGGTTGCCCCTTTTAAGGCTCAAAATATGGCTCTTAATTCTTTTATTACTAAAGATGGTAAAGAGATGGGGAGGGCTCAAGTGGTGCAGGCGGAAGCTTGTGGAATAGAGGCAACTGTAGACATGAATCCTATTTTAATGAAACCCACCAGCGAAGTAGGGTCTCAGATAATTGTATGTGGAAAGCCTATAGGTAATATGCAGGCTCAAGAATATAGAAATTACAAGTCAAAGCTTATTTCAGTTGTAAAGGACTCTTTCTTAAAATTGGCTCACCATTACGAATTGATTGTTATAGAGGGAGCAGGTAGTCCAGCAGAGATAAATTTGAAAGAAGATGATATCGTTAATATGAGGATGGCTCAAATTGCAGATTGTCCCGTTCTTTTGGTTGCTGATATTGATAAAGGCGGTGCCTTTGCCTGGGTTGTGGGGACTTTGGAACTTCTAACCATAAAAGAAAGGAACAGGATAAGAGGTATTATAATTAATAAATTTCGAGGGGATAAAGAGATATTACAACCAGGGTTAAATTATTTAGAGAGAAAGACCAAGAAACCGGTATTAGGCATAATCCCCTATTTTAGGGATATTCAGATAGAAGAAGAGGATTCAGTGAATTCAGAAAAAAATAGATACTATACACAGCCAGAACTGGGCAAGATTAATATTGAAGTTCTATATCTTCCTCATATCTCTAATTTTACTGATTTTGATCCTCTGGAGAGGGAGGAAGGTATATCTCTGCGCTATGTAAAAATAGGGGAGAGATCAAGTGCTCCTGATTTATTAATTATACCAGGGAGTAAAAATACTCTCGATGACCTTTATTATTTAAAAAAATCAGGTTATCAGAAAGAAATTTCAAATAGATTAAAGAAAGGCACAGTAATTGTAGGGATTTGTGGGGGTTGGCAGATGTTAGGTAGAGAGCTTTATGATCCTGAACACACTGAGTCATCCCGAGAGAAGATTGGAGGATTGGGTTTGATTAATGGAGTAACTACTCTCAAATCTAAAAAAATTACGTTTCAGGTAAGAGCCCACCTTTTGCCTAACCCCTTTTTCAATATTCAAGACGAATTAGTAGGTTATGAGATACACACAGGAGAAACTATTTTATCGGGGGATGAGAAGCCATTATTTAAAATTACCCAAAGAGGTTCTATTCAAACTGATATTAATGATGGAGTAGTTAGTAAAAAAGGAATGGTTTGGGGAACTTATATTCATGGAATATTTGATAATAGTAGTTTTCGGAGATCTTTTATAAATTTTTTAAAAAGTAAAAAAGGATTAATGATTTCCAATGGTGTTAATCAAGATAGAATATCTTATCAAGAACAAAAAGATAGAGAGTATGATAGATTAGCTTGCTTGATTAGGGATAATTTAGATATGGATAAGATTTATCATATTTTGGGAACAGAGAAAAGATAAACAATGAAAGAAATTATTACTGCCTATTTTTTAGATCTAATTATTGGTGACCCGGATTGGCTTCCCCATCCTGTGCGAATAATTGGGAAGGTTATTAAATATTTAGAAAGAGTATTACGAAAAGACAATCAAAACCAACAAACAGAAAAGATTAAGGGAATTATCCTGACTGCTATAACTGTTGGTTTAAGTTATTTTGTTATTTATTTTCTCATCTATATAGCTGGAATTATAAGTCCGGGGCTAAAGTTTGCCTTTTCTTCTTTTTTTATTTTTACTACTCTTTCTACTAAAAATTTAGGAGAAGAGGCATTCTCAGTCTATCGAGCTTTAAAGGGAGATAATTTAGAATTAGCTCGAGAGAGGGTGTCTCGGATAGTAGGAAGAGATACCAAGGATTTAGATGAAGAAGAGATTGTGCGAGCTGCTATAGAAACAATAGCGGAAAGCACAGTAGATGGAATTATTTCTCCTCTCTTTTATACTGTTTTAGGTGGAGCTCCTCTGGCTATGGCTTATAAAGCAGTTAATACTCTGGATTCTATGGTAGGATATAAAAATGAGAAGTATCTTCACTTTGGTTGGTTTTCCGCCAAGGTGGATGACCTGGTTAATTATCTTCCTGCTCGTATTAGTGTTCTTTTGATTCCGGTGGCAAGTTTAATAGTTAGACAAAGAGGTGTGATGGCATTACGAATAATTTTTCGAGATGGAAAGAAATCACCCAGTCCTAATGCCGGAATACCGGAGGCAGGTTTTGCCGGTGCTTTAGGTATTCAATTAGGAGGAGTTAACTTTTACCAGGGAGAAAGGGAATATCGACCAATTTTAGGGGAGAAACTAAAAAAGAAAAGTCCAAAAGATATTTTAAAAGCTATTCGGTTGTCTTATACAGTTTCAATGTTAATGTTTTTAAGTGGTTTGGCAATTCTATTATTGTAAAAAGATTACATTATTACTTGGGGAACATTAAGGTCAGGGTGGTTTATTAATATTGGTTTTACTCCATATACCTTTTGCAAATTTTCTGAATTAAGTACTTCTTGAGGTGTTCCTATTTGTTCTATTCTTCCTTCATTTAAAAGTATAAGACGGTCAGAAGCTATGCTGGCTAAATTTAAGTCATGAAAAATGGAAATAATAGTTAATCCCTCTTCTTGAAGAGCTTTTTTTAAAAGATTTAACATTTCATATTTATATTTTAAATCTAAGTGGGAAGTAAATTCATCTAAAAGTAAAAGTTGAGGAGTTTGGGCTAAGGCTTTGGCCATAAAAATTCTTTGTCTTTCGCCTCCGCTTATTTCCTGAATATTGTTTTCAGAAAGAGATAAAGAATGGGTTTTTTTCATTGCTTCTCGAGATATTCGATAATCTTCCAGGGTCTCTCCTTTTAATCGAGAGATATAAGGCAACCTTCCCATAAATACTACTTCTTTGGCTTTGAAATTAAAAGCAACCCAGGTATCTTGAGGAACTACTGAGATAAATTTGGCGATTTTTTCTATAGAAAAATTATTTAGGTCTTGATTCAGGAGCAATATACTTCCCTTACTTGGTTTTAAGATTCCTGAAATAACTTTTAAAAGGGTAGTTTTTCCACTACCATTTGGTCCGATAATTCCTAATAACTCTCCCCTGGATAAAGAAAAATTTATATCTGATAAGATTTCTCGATGATGATTATAAGAAAAGCTAACTCCTTTTATAGTTAAAATAGGGCTATGGAAAGACATTTTAGCTATTATTTCCTCCTTAGAAGATAAATAAACATAGGAGCACCCACCAGAGCAGTTATTGCTCCAATAGGTATTTCCGAAGGGGAGATTACCATTCGAGCCAAAGTATCACATAGAATAAGGAAAATTGCCCCTAAAAGTGCTGAAGCAGGAAGCATAACTCGATGGTCTGGACCGATTAAAAGTCGGGCAATATGAGGTATGATAAGCCCCACAAATCCTATGAGGCCAGTAAAAGAGACTACCGTAGCTATAATTATCGAGCCAATAAAAAAGATACGCATTCTTAATTTACCAGTATTAACTCCTAAATGCAGGGCTTCTTCTTCTCCCAAAGATAAGGCATTTAAGTCTAAAGAAGAAAAGAATAATAATAAACAGCCGATTATTACCGGTAGAGTAATTAGGCTTATTTTTTTCCAGTCGGCAGTGGATAAATCACCCATCAGCCAGAAGATCATAGAATGTAATTCTCTTTTAGAAAGAGCTAAAAGTACAGTTATTAATGCAGAGAAGAGAAAGTTAATAGCCACACCAGCCAGAAGTAAACCGGTTGAATTTACAGAATAGCTGATTTTGGAAGATAAGTATACCAGATAAAGAGAAAGCATAGCTCCCAAAAAAGCAAATAAGGGAAGATAAGAAGCTAAATAGTACCCAGTAGCATATTGCAAAGCAATACCAATACAAGCTCCCAGGGCAGCCCCAGCAGATACTCCTAAAATATAAGGATCAGCTAAAGGGTTTCTTAAGATTCCCTGGAAAGCTCCTCCTACTGTGGCTAAAGCTATTCCAGTAAGAGTAGCCATTATGATTCGAGGAGCTCGTAATTGCCAGACAATTAAACTATTAGTTTTATCTAATGAACTATTCCATATAAGGGAAAAAATTTCTTTGGGGTGGATGGAGACCACCCCAAAGTTAAGACAAATAAGACTTACTCCCAGGATTCCTAAACTTCCTCCCAGAATCATCAAGATTAATTTTTTTTGCCAGTTGGTGTAACCGGCAATTTCTTTTGGTGATTTATTTATGGAAAATTTCATATAACAATTCAAGCCCATCTACTAATCGAGGTCCCGCACGGTAAAAGAGATCTTCATTTACTATAAAGATACTTTGTGTTTTGATTGCCGGAATATTAGACCAACCCGGCCGATTAGATATATTTTCTTTAACCTTTGATTCTTCTCCGGGGTTCATCGCTCCAATAGGAATTATAATTATTTCTGGCTCTGCTTCCGCTACAAATTCTGGGCTTATTTTTACCCAACCAGGTAGGCTGGCAGCGATATTTTCCCCCCCAGACAAAGTAATTAATTCATTAAATAAAGTTCCTTCTCCCGGAGTGTAGATAGTTTCATAAGTTCCTCCGATAAATACCTTGGGACGGTTAGAAATAGCAAGTTTGGAAACTTCAGTTTTAATTTTATCCACTCTTTGTGATAAATCTTCCAGCAAAATATTGCCTTTTTCAGGTATTCCACAAACAGTAGCCACCATTTTTATACTTTTGAGAGTTTCCTTGATGGTTAAAGGTTCAATAACTAATACATTAAAACCTAATTTTCGGAGGCGGGGGATTTCTTGTAGTTGAAACCCGGCATAAGCAAGGATGAAGTCTGGTTTTAAGGATACGATTTTTTCTAGATTTAAGGGGGACATTTCTCCGATTTTTTCTATATTTTTAGTTTCTTCCGGAAAATTACAATAGTTAGTAATTCCTACAATTTTATCCTTAAGCCCCAGGGCAAATAATATTTCAGTGTTTTCGGGGGAAGTGGAAATAATCCGCTGAGGTTCCTGGAGAATATTTACTATAGTTCCGGTATTATCGATTATAGATAGTGGATAGTTAACACTATCAGCTAAACTAAATAGTGGGGAAAAGCTTAATACAAAAAGTAAAGCAAAAACTAAAATTGATTTTTTAAAAATTCTCATGGTTAATCTCCTTTTTAATTATATTAGTTAGTTAGAATAATTAGAAACTTTTTTGTGTTTTATAATTTTTCAATATTTTATAAATGAAAATAACACCCCCTTTTCCACGAAGAAGTGATTAATTCGTCTAAGCAGGCAGGTCTCCTGGCTTAAGGGGTCAGCCTAATTGCTGTGCCTTCCCATCTATCACTCTATAAAAAGTGTTTAACAGTGGCTTAGTACAGCTTTCGTAACCCTTTACAGTAGCGGGTCTGCGGTGGATTTTCACCACTCTTCCCTTAACCTGCTTATCTTTAAATATTTAATTTTGACCATAAAAATTATAACTTATTCCAAGAAAAATTACAATATAATGGTTGTGACCCAAAAAGTAAACAAACCTGTCCTCGACCTGATCGGGGAATGGTAATGTAGGGGTCGGATTTATCCGACCCGCTTATTTACGGGTTCGATAAATCGAACCCCTACAACATAATTATAACCAAAAAATCATAATTTACTATAAAATTATCTGCAACGCATCAGATATATAATCTATTGAAAATATTTTTAGCTTTTTGGGAAATAACCATATAATTAGATAAGCATTATATAAATGATTAAAATAAGGTGTTTTTTGTTAATTATTTTGGTATAATAATTTAAAAGGTGCAAGCTTGGACAGTAACGGAGGTATTTTGTTGATGGTAGGATTGATACAAGTCTATACCGGTGATGGGAAAGGAAAAACCACTGCAGCTTTGGGTCTAGCTCTAAGGGCGGCAGGCAGTGGAATGAAGGTTTTAATAATCCAATTTATGAAAAAATGGGACTATGGAGAGCTTCATTCTCTTAAATTAATACCCCACATTACTTTAGAAACCTTTGGCACTAAAGAATTCATCTATAAAGGAAAAGCAAAAAAAATAGATTATGAGGAAGCCGAAAAGGCTTTTTCTTTTGGTGTAGAAGGGCTACAAAGTGGTAATTATGATCTGGTCATCTTCGATGAACTTAATCTGGCCTTATATTACGAATTATTGGATTTAAAAGAAGTTATTAAAAAAATAAAGGAAAAGCCTGAGAAGGTAGAAGTAGTTATCACTGGAAGAAAAGCACCTCAAGAGATAATTGAAATTGCTGATCTGGTTACTGAAATGAGAGAGGTTAAACACCCTTATCAAAAAGGAGTGGAAGCAAGAAAAGGAATTGAATTTTGAGAGAAGAAAAATTAAAAAATTTAGGTAAAATATTATCTGAAATGAAGAGTGTTTTAGTGGCTTATTCGGGAGGAGTGGATAGTACTTTTTTATTAAAAATTGCCGAGGAAGAATTGGGAGATAAGGTGCTGGCGGTTACAATGAGGTCAGAAATTCATCCCCTTAGTGAAATGATTGTTGCTCAGAAGATGGCACAAAAAATTGGAGTAAAACATCTGATTATTAAAACTAACATATTATCTAGAAAAGAATTTGTAAAAAATCCACCAGAGAGATGTTATCTTTGCAAAAAAGAACTATTCAGCCAAATAAAGGAAATAGCTAAAGAACATAATTTGAATTTTGTAGTAGATGGTTCTAACTATGATGACCTTGGTGATTATCGTCCCGGAAGGAAGGCTATTAAGGAACTTAAAATAAGAAGTCCTTTACAAGAAGTACTTCTTACTAAAGATGATATTCGCCTTCTTTCTAAAGAAATGGATTTACCCACCTGGAATAAACCTTCTAATTCCTGTTTAGCTACCAGGATTCCCTATGGAGATAAGATAACTTTAGAAAAATTGGGAAGGATAGGACAGGCGGAGGAATTTATTCATCATTTAGGGATTGAACAGGTAAGAGTAAGATGTCATCATAACCTAGCTCGAATCGAAGTAAGACCAAAAGATCTTCTTTTATTAAGGGAAGAAGATTTAAGGAAAAAGATAATTACTAAATTAAAAAAATGGGGATTTATCTATATTACCCTTGATTTACAAGGATACCGAAGCGGGAGTATGGAGGAAAGTATCGGTGAGAAAAGTGAGGATTAAATAGTGAAAAGAGAAGAAATTGAAAATATATTACAGCAATTTAAATCCAGTCAAATAGATCTAAAAGAGGCCTTAGAAAGACTCAAACATTTTCCTTATGAGGAAATGGGTTTTGCTAAAATAGATAGTCAGAGGCATTTAAGGAAAGGCTTCCCGGAAGTTATTTTCTGCCCAGGTAAGACTTTAGAGCAGATAAGCAAAATAACCAAAAGAATAAAAGAGATTAAAGGAAAAATCATTGCTACTCGGGCTACTTCTGAAATATATCAAACCATTAAAGAAATTATTCCAGAGGTAACCTATTTTAAAGAAGCCAAAATTGTGGCAGTTAAAGAGGAAGAGAAGAAGGTCAGCTCAAAATATATTTTAGTGGTTAGTGGTGGTACGGCTGATATTCCAGTAGCTGAAGAGGCCGCAGTTATTGCTGAGTTGATGGGCAATAAAGTAGAACGTCTTTATGATGTAGGAGTAGCCGGCCTGCATAGACTTTTAGATAACTCAAAAAAATTGTTAGCTGCTAATGTACTGATTGTGGTGGCAGGAATGGAAGGGGCCTTACCCAGCGTAATAGGTGGGTTAGTAGATAAGCCTATCATTGCGGTTCCTACCAGTATAGGTTATGGGGCAAGCTTTAAAGGGTTAGCTCCTTTATTAACTATGCTGAATAGTTGTGCCCCCGGATTAGCAGTAGTAAATATTGATAATGGGTTTGGAGCAGGCTATATGGCCAGTTTAATTAATCAGTTAAATGAGGTGAAGGAATGAGAATTGCCTATTTTGATTGTTTTTCTGGAATTAGTGGAGATATGTTCGTTGGTGCTTTACTGGATGCCGGTTTGAAAATTGAAATCCTGGAAAAAGAATTAAATAAATTAAACCTTTCCGGTTATCAGTTAGAAGTAAATAAAGTATTAAAAAAAGGAATTTCTGCCAGTCAGTTTAAAGTAAAAATTCAGGAAAAAGGGGTGGAGAGAAGATTTAAAGATATTCTAAATATTCTGGAAGAGAGTAAATTAGATGAAGAAATTAAAAACGAAGTAAAAAAAATATTTTTTAAAATAGCGGAAGCTGAGTCAAAAATACACCAGGAAGATATAGAAAAAATTCACTTCCATGAAATAGGAGGTTTAGATAGCATTATGGATATATCTTCTGCAGTTATAGGAATAAAAGCTTTAGAAATAAAAGAAATTTATTCTTCTCCTCTACCTTTAGGCCAAGGTTTGGACCAATGTGCTCATGGAATTTTACCGCTCCCCGCTCCAGCTACTTTGGAATTATTAAAGAATATACCTACTTATAGCGGAGGAATGGAAAGTGAAATGGTTACTCCCACTGGTGCCGCAATTATTAGTACTTTAACTAAGGACTTTGGGGAAAGACCTTTAATGAAAATAGAAAAGATAGGATATGGAGCAGGAGAAAGAGAATTTTCTATTCCTAATCTTTTGAGAGTGAGCATAGGTGAGAAAATATTAAGGGATAGGGACTTAATGGATGGTTATGTTCACGATGAAGCTCTATTAATAGAAACTAATATTGATGATATGAACCCAGAATTCTATAATTATATTATGGATGAATTATTTTCTCAAGGGGCATTAGATGTATTTTTAACCCCTATCCAGATGAAAAAGAATCGACCCGCCCAGATGTTGAGTATTATAGTTTACGAACAAAATCTTAAAGAAATACTGGAAGTATTATTTTCCGAATCTACTACTTTGGGAGTAAGAATAAAAGAAGTAAAAAGGTTGAAATTGACTCAAGCGAATTTTATAGCTGAGACCAAGTATGGTAAAATTAAGGTTAAAGTCGGTGTTTTTAAAGAAGATATTAAAACTATTGCCCCCGAATACCAGGATTGTCAGAAGATAGCCCAGCAGTATCAAGTCCCTCTTAAAGAGATATATGAAGAAGCTAAAAAAGTTGCTTATGACAAATTAGGATTAAGATAGTATCGAGTATATAGTATGTAGTATATAGTGAAAGATAAAAGTTGCAGGAATTAGTAATCAGAAGTAAAGAAGAAGTAGGGGCGTATTGCAATACGCCCTTCCAAAACGCATCAGATATATAATCTATTAAAAATATTTTTGGCTTTTTGGGTTACAACCATATAGTAAGATACAGTAATAAGTTACGGGTTGCGAGTTACAAGTGTACAGAGAGAAGTAGGGGCGTATTGCATACGCCCTTCCAAGAGGAGGGTTCGATTCATCGAACCCGTCAGATAAATTACCGAAAAGCCCGGGTCGGTAAATCCGACCTCTACAAATATTCGCAAACGATTAATTTAATCGGTCAATCGAGGAATAGGGTAATTGGTGGATTGACTAATTGGAGGAGATATTTTGCCTGAAAATACAGAAAATAAAGACAAAGATTTAAAAATAGTTGAACTCGTTCGGGTTCCTCGCGAAGACGAAGCTCTTACTATTAAGAGTTTATTAGGCAGTTATGGCATTGAATGTATTTTGCAATCAGATATAACCCATTCAGTTTATCCTTTTACGATAGATGGTTTGGGAGAAGTAATCATTCTAGTATCCAATAGAGATCTAGAAAAGAGCAAAAAAATTATTAGCGAAACTCAAGATTAATCTTATATTTATATTTTCCCTTGGTGAATTAATATTGAATAACTAACTAACTAACTAAAAGAGGAGGTTGTTATGCTAAAAGAAATAGCCGTCCAGACTAATACCCAAACCCAGATGATAGATATTACCGCTCAGATTCAGAAGGTAGTTAGAGAGAGTGGAATATCGGAAGGATTATGTTGCGTTTTTATCCCTCATACTACTGCCGGAGTTACTATAAATGAAAATGCTGATCCCAGTGTTAAACATGATATAATTATGGAATTAAATAAAGTGATCCCTTTAAATGATCATTACCATCATTTAGAAGGGAATTCTGCTGCGCATATCAAAGCGAGTATCATTGGTTCTTCGGTAAATATACCGGTGGAAAATAATAATCTCCTCCTGGGAACCTGGCAGGGAATTTGTTTTTGTGAGTTTGATGGTCCTCGACCAAGAA
>PFIP01000116.1 GCA_002782675.1 Candidatus Infernicultor aquiphilus | reverse complement strand
TAAATAAAATACAGTAATAAGTTGCAGGTTTCAGGTTTCGAGTTACAAGTTTATAGAAAGCTCAAAGCGCATAGGAGTTATATTATTATAGGTCCTTTTGATGAACTGTAAACTGTAAACCGATAACTGAAAACTGTCAACTTGCATTTAATACTAACGACTATTCACTATTCACTAACGACTAATTAATAATTTACCTTCATTAAAAATAATCCTTTGGCAGGAACGGGTTTACCTGCTACTTTCCTATCTTCAGCCTCTAATATTTTCTTTATCTCTAAATAACTCTTTTTGCCACTACCAACCTCTAAAAGTGTACCTATTATAGTACGAACCATTTTATATAAAAAAGCATTAGCTTCAAGATGAAAACAAATTATACTTCCCTTTTTTTTAGTAACAGTTATCTCTTGGATATTTCTAACCCTATTTTTAATCCTACTCCCTGAACATGCAAAAGATGAAAAATTATGTTCTCCTCGTAAAAAATTACTTGCTTTTCTTATTTCTTCTAAATTTATCTTTTTATAAACACAATATACATAATTTCTTAGAAAAATGGGCAGGTAGTAATTATTTTTAGGATAATTTAAAATATAATAATGATAAATTTTACTAATTGCACTATAACGGGCATGAAAATTATCATCTACCATTTCTGCTTTTCTAATTCTGATGTCCAAAGGTAATAAAACATTTAAGATCAAAGGTAATCTCGTCCAAGGAAGGGAGCTATTAGTTTTAAAATTAGCTACTTGTCCTAAGGCATGCACCCCGGCGTCGGTTCTTCCAGAACCGATTAATTTTATCCTTTCTTTGGTAATTTGAGAAATTTTTTCCTCTAATATTTCTTGGATGCTTAAAGAATTTTTTTGCCTTTGCCAGCCATGATATTTAGTTCCTTCATATTCTATGGTAAGCTTTATATTAATCATTTTTTCCTCTGGTTAGCTGGTTAGTTGGTTTTCTGGTTAATTAGTTTAATATTAATTAATTAACCGGGTAAAACCATTTAACCAAACTAATTTAAAACATTATACTAACCATAGCAGTAATAACTATAGTTAAGAAAAGAGTCAGGAGGTCAGCTTTTTTGATTTTTAATTGTCTATAATGAGTTCTTCCTTCTCCCCCTCTATAGCATTTAGCTTCCATAGCAATAGCTAATTCATCAGCACGTCGAAATGAATTAATGAATAAGGGTATTAAAATAGGAATTAAATTCTTCGTTCTATTAACAATATTACCACTTTCAAAGTCTGCCCCTCGAGAAATCTGAGCTTTCATTATTTTTTCTGTTTCTTCTAGTAAAGTCGGAATAAACCTCAGGGCGATAGTCATCATCATAGCTATCTCATGAGCAGGTATACCTATAAATTTAAAAACTACTAATAACTTTTCTATCCCATCAGTTAAAGATATAGGAGAAGTAGCTAAAGTAAGTAGAGAAGTAGTTAAAATTAATAAAAATAATCGACAAGAAATAAGCAAACCCTTTATTAATCCTTCCCGAGTTATTTTAAAAATACCTAAACGATAAATTACTTCACCTTCAGTCATAAAAAGATGGATTACTAAAGTAAATAAAATTATATATAATATTGGGCGTAATCCTCTTAGTACAAATTTTGGATGAACTCGGGAAGTAATAATACCAATCATTATAAAAACGCCTAAAATAAAATATCCCCAAAAATTCGTTATAAGAAACAAGCTTATAATTACAGTTAAACAAATTATTATTTTTATTCGGGGATCTAAATTATGAATAAAAGAATCCCTTGGAATATACTGACCAAAACTAATATTCCTTAATATTATCATTTTTCCACATCTTCTTGGTAATTTTTATATATTAAATTTATTAAATTTTTATCTTTTTATTAATTTTTTTCACTCTATTTAATATTTCTTTTTCAGCATCATCTACAGTTAATACCCCAGTATATACTTCTTTACCTCTTTTTTTTAATTCATACATACACTCAGTTACCTGAGGAAGTCCTAGCCCTATCTTGATTAAATCATTGGCATGTTTTTCAAAAATCTCCTGAGGACTGCCATCCATGATTATCTCTCCTCGGTTCATTACCAAAAGGCGTTTTACTATTTCGGCAATCTTTTCCATGTTATGTGAGATTAAAACTACAGTCATTCCAAAATCGCGATGTACCTTTTTTATCTCAGATAATATATTATCTCTACCTTGCGGATCAAGATTAGCAGTAGGTTCATCTAAAACTAACATTTTTGGTCTGATAGACAATATACTAGCTAAAGCTACCCGACGCATTTCTCCTCCACTAAGAGAAAAAGGTGAACGCTCTTTATAGAGATTATAATCAAGGTCAACTATCTTTAAGGCTTCCTGAACTCTCTTTTCAATTTTTTCTTCTGGTAAGCCTAATTTTCTTGGGCCAAAGGCAACTTCTTGATATATTGTTTCTTCGAATAATTGGTTCTCAGGATACTGAAATACTAAACCTATTTTTTGTCTAATTAACTTAAGCTTCACTCCTTTTTTATTTATATCGATTCCTTCGACAAAAACTTTACCGGAAGTAGGTTTAAGTAAGCCATTAAAATGTTGAATTAGAGTCGTTTTTCCACAACCAGTATGTCCGATTAGCCCAATAAATTCGCCTTCATTTATTTCTAAATTAATATTTTTCAACACTTCAGTTTCGAAAGGCATTCCTAAACTATAAGTAAAGTATACATTCTCTAAACGTATAAACATAAAGAGTCCACCATTTCTTCAACCTTTAAAATATGAGAAGAGATATTTAATCCCTTATTACTTAATCTTATAGCAAGTTCTGTTATTTGAGGAACATCTAATCTTAATTTTTTTAAAATATCAGTTTGAATAAATATCTCCTCAGGTTTTCCCACCAAAGCAACTTTACCTTTATCTAAGGCAATCACTTGGTTAGACTCTGCTGCTTCGTCCATTAAATGGGTAATATAGATTATAGTAATATTTTCTTCCTGATTTAATTTTTTAACCATATCTATTATCTCTTTTCGTCCTCGGGGATCGAGCATTGCAGTAGGTTCATCTAAAACCAAATGTGAAGAATGCATGGCGATGGCTCCGGCAATTGCTACTCTTTGTTTTTGTCCACCAGAAAGTAAATGAGGTTCACTTTTTTTATACTCCTCCATCTCTACAACCTCTAAAGCCCAATCCACTCGCTCTTTCATAATTTTTTCACTTATCCCAATATTTTCCAAACCAAAAGCAATATCATCTTCTACCGTAGTAGCCACGATCTGATTGTCGGGATTTTGGAAGACCATACCTACTTTTTGTCTAATCTTCCATGTATTATCTCCTTCTTTAGTATTCATTCCTTCTACCCAGATATTTCCAGAAGTAGGAAGTAATAAACAATTAAGATGTCTGGCTAGAGTAGATTTCCCTGATCCGTTAGGACCTATAATAGAGATAAAATCTCCACTTTCTATTTCTAAACTAATATTGTCTAAAGCTTTTATTTGTTCTTTTTTATGATAATTATATATATAGCTTAAATTTTCTATTTTAATCAAAATACTCACCACTTCTTAATCGTATCTCGATAAAATACAGTAACAAGTAATATGTAATGAGTAATAAGATTAAATTTCCCAAATTATAAAAACAGGTACTTATTACAGGTTACTTATCACATGTTACACATTACATCACTTGTTGGTTAGCTAGTTACCTGGTTAATTAGTTAAGAAAATAGAAGGAAGAAGCCAGAATTCAGAATAAATTCGTATCCCGTATCTCGTTAAGAATTAGTTATTTGGTTAGCTAGTTACCTGTCAACTAAAGTAAGTATAGTTTTGAGATTGCTTCGCTAACGCTCGCAATGACAAAACACTGAGTGTCATTGCGAGGAGCAAAGCGACGAAGCAATCTCAAGAAATATAACATATTTTATTTAACAGAGCACTAGTTACCTGGTTAATTAGTTAAGAAAACTAAAAATTAAAAACGAAAAACTATAAAACTATAAAACTATAAAACTAGTGTTCTATCTTAAATATGTTTTCTTAACCAGCTAACCAACTAACCAAATGATTAAAAATCAAAAGGTTAAAAAGTTATATAATCAATTATATATATAAAACTTTTTAACCTTTTGATATCTGGTGATTAATTTATTCTATAAACTCAATTACAGCTAAAGGTGCAGCATCACCCTTACGAAATCCAGTCTTTACAATCCTGGTATATCCACCATTTCTTTCTAAATATTTTGGACTAATTTCTTCAAATAATATTTTAGATGCTCCTCTATTTTTTATTTCTTTCAATATTTTTCTCTGAGCTGGTAGATTATTATTTTTAGCTGTGGTGACTAATTTCTCTATATATTTTCGAACTTCTTTCGCTTTGGCATATGTTGTTTCAATCTTTTTATGAGTTATGAGCGAAATAGATAAATTGGCTAACAAAGAACTTCTTTCACTACTAGTACGGCCTAACTTTCCTTTTAATTTCTTATGTCTCATCCTAAAAAATCCTCCTGCTGCTTTTTTTCTCCTAAGATAAATCCATATTTATTTATTTTTTCTTTTATTTCATCTAAAGATTTCTTTCCTAAATTCTTTATTTTTATAATTTCCTCTGGAGAATATTTAATCAAATCTTTCAATGTGTTTATACTAGATTTTTTTAAGCAATTATAAGAACGAACTGAAAAATCCAGTTCTTCAATAGTCTTATTTAAAATTTTCTCTTTTTCACTTTTTTCTTTTTCTTCCTCTGATACTAATTCACTCGCTAACTCAATGTCTTCTGGAGAGAATTTGGTGAAAATTTTTAAATATTTAATCAGTATGTTTGCTGATTTACTTAAAGCTTCATCTGGTAAAATACTCTTATTACTAAATATTTCTAAAATTAATTTATCATAATTTGAAAACTGAGTTAGGCTTGCATTCTCTACATTATAACTTACTTTCGTAATAGGTGAAAAAAAAGAATCAATAAAGATAGTATCTACTGATTGTCCTGGTTTTTTATTTTTTTCAGCGGGTACATAACCCATCCCTTTATTTACAACTATTTCCATATTTAATTTAGCATCTTCATTCAAATTAGCAATTATAAAATCTGGATTAAGTATTTCTACATTAATATTAGGAATTATATCTGCTGCGGTAACCTTTTTTTTACCTTTTATATTTATTTTTAAAATCTGCGGCTCATCAGTATACATTTTAACTACTAATTCTTTAATATTTAATATTATTTCAATTACATCTTCTTTAACCCCTGGAATTGTAGTAAATTCATGAGTAATTCCTTCAATCCTAATAGCAGTTGCAGCTGCTCCCCATATAGAAGACAACAGTGCTCTTCTAAGAGAGTTTCCTAGAGTAACGCCATAACC
Organism: Candidatus Infernicultor aquiphilus; assembly: GCA_002782675.1. Lineage (GTDB taxonomy): Bacteria > Atribacterota > Phoenicimicrobiia > Phoenicimicrobiales > Phoenicimicrobiaceae > Infernicultor > Infernicultor aquiphilus. The sequence goes on along the minus strand of PFIP01000116.1, from coordinate 655 downwards.
CCTTTCCAATGGTTCTATAATAAATTTGCCATAGCTATCGGACAAATTTTCCACTTTAATCTTTATATTATTAATTTCCATTACTTTTAATACTCTCCTTCTTTAGGTATGGGAAACCAAAAATATTAACGGGAATAATATTCAACTACTAATTTTTCTTTTACTGGTAAATTTAATTCTTCTTTAGAAGGAAATTTTATAATCCTTCCTTTTAGCTTTTCAGAATCAAACTCCAACCAATAAGGAATATTAATCTCTACTTTCCCATCTTTAATTTCCTTAATATCGTTGATATTTTTACTTTTTTCTCTGATCTCTACCACATCATTGATATTAACCTGGTAAGATGGTATATCCACCTTTTTCCCATTAACTAATATATGTGAATGTAAAATTAGTTGACGAGCGTGGGCTCTTGATTTAGTTATACCAAATCGATAAACTATGTTGTCTAATCTTCTCTCTAATAATATCAATAAATTTTCTCCGGTAATACCTTTTTGTCTTTCAGCTTTTTTAAAAAGATTTTTGAACTGCCTTTCTAGCAATCCATAATATCTGATAAGCTTTTGCTTTTCTCTTAATCGTACACCATAGGTAGATAGTTTTCTCATTCTTATTTTTTTTGCATTCTGACCAGGTAAGGAAGCTCCTT
>PFIP01000149.1 GCA_002782675.1 Candidatus Infernicultor aquiphilus | reverse complement strand
ATTGAAAAATGTGGCCTCGCAAAACGACGTATCATCCATCCTGTTCAGTCCTAACGCCGTCCGGGTGAGAAGGTTAAAATCAATTTGCTCCAGCATCTCTTTTATCGTCCAGCCTTTTCTATAGGCAAGGATTATGGCTGATACCATTATGTTCACCGCTGAGTTTGGCCGGCTTCCGTTTTCGGAATACAATACGGCGAAGTCTTCCTCTTTTATCTTCTTGAAAATTAGCTGATAAAAATTGTATTCCTCCGATTCCCTTATCTTTTTTCTCTTTGATTCCGACAGCTGTCTCTCTATATCGAAAAAAGATGTCTGTAGATGAGTGGTATTTTCGCGAAACATTTTTTTTCTTCCTCCTCTCTGCCTGTGCGTGTACTGTACGCATGCAGACAGGTGTATCGACTTCCTTTATTATACAACTTCTCCGTCTTAAAACTAAAAATAATTTATCCTATAATTGACTTTTTAGAGTGGACTCATATATAAAAATAGAAAAATAATCGGGTGTGAATTTCTTATTTAATACTCTTTTATATATTCGACAAAGGGTTGGGTAAATCCTGCTTTTTGGGAAGAAAACTTTTCAGTTTTCGGTTTTTAGGAAAGAGATTGCCGCGCTTTCTTCGAAAGCTCGCAAGGACAGAAATTAGAAAATGGGACCTACCGTGTCCCTATTTATTTTATCATATCGGATCTATGTCCATCTCTTGGTATTTATTGGTTATCCAGTTGTTTTTAAAACATTTCTTTTTTATCATTTGTTACCCGTAAATCCACTAATGCGACATTTTTTAAAATGGCGCATTAGTGGATTTTATTAATTTCTATAAATAAGTTTTTTATTTCGTCCTTTATTTTTCTATTGTGGGCATAGTCGAGCATTTCTGCCATATTAATCCGGTAATTAAGAACTATGTTAGAAATAATCTTTATATATTCTTCTTGGTCTATAAGGTTAATTTTTTTCATTTCCATAAATAAATCAACAAGTATTTTTTCTATCTTTGTTAGATTTTTTTCTTTAGAAACACGAGAAGAAACAGAGGGTCTTAGTATAATAGTTTGAGGTTTTAATTCTACAAATTTTTCTACTTCAATTTTATGGGGATTAAGATAAACATTATAATCATTTTCTATTAAAAAATCTTTTACGGATGGCAGGAAATCTTTATCGGTATAAATAAAAATTACAAATTGAGTGGGTAAGTGATGGAAAAAACCTTTTAATTGTTCAGTGCTCCAGCAAGAAAATTCAAGAAGTGGAAATTTTTCTATTAATAATTTTATAATTTTTTCAGTAGATTCTATATTCAGCTCAAATTCTTTTTGAATATTAGAATACCATCCTCTGCCTGCGGGATATATAACTTTATTTTTTTTAAGAAGGTAAAGATATTTTTTTAAAGTATCTTCTTCAAATTTAATTCCCTTTTCAGTAAAATATCTTTTTAAATCGTTAATATGAAAATAATATCTATCTCTTGCGTAATCAATAATATGTTCTTTAATAGTTATGTTCGCCATCGTTCCTCCTTTCTCGTTTTATCTGTGTCGTCAGACAGTTAAAAAAAATAATCTTTTTTAATTTTCTATAACTTATTATTAATACGACAAAAGGTTGGGAAAGTCCTTTTTTTTGTGAATTAAATTATAAAATACAAGGGTTTTCAATTCACCGATTAACTAATTCACCTATTGACCAATTCACCAATTCACCAATTAATTAATTAAACCATTTACTAATTTAAAAACAATCTGCCAATTAAAATAATCTACAATCTTCCGATCAATCAATTAATTTAGTTAGCCAGTTGTCCGGTTTGCCAGTTAACCAGTATTTTTGTTGACCAGTTATCCGGTTAACCAGTTTGCCTGTTAAGGCTAAGAAATCTAATAAATCAGGATTTGCAATAACAGAAAATGTTTCACCCTCACCCTACCCTCTCCCTTCAAGGGAGAGGAATATAGGAAAAATATCCCCTCGAAGGAGTAGGGAATATTTGTTTGCTCATTTCAAAATCTCCCAAGAACCCCCTCTGTCTGGACCAACCCTTTTTATTTTATTTTTTTTCTTTAGTTGGTTTAAATTGAATTTAATTCCACTTTCACTTATTCCTATCTTTTCTGCAAGCTCTTTTCTAGTTATTCTTGGTTTCTCTTTAATTAGCTCCAATATTTTCTGGGTAGTTTTCTGGGTAGTTTTCTGGGTAGTCAATTTGAACATTAGCTCCTCTTTCATTATAATCCCGATGAGCCATTGAGTTTACTACTGCTTCTCTTAAAGCATCTTCAGGAATTTCTAAAATCTCTTCTCTAGGACCTGCCGTTTCAATCTTATATTCCAATCTTAGGTTTCTTAATAAAAACGACATTACATTATGGTAATTCGAGAGAGAATCTTCTGTAAAATCTTTTCTATCTATTATTTTGTATTTATCACTTCCTTTATACAAAACACAAGTAATTATCGCCTGTTTGAAAAATTTCTCAACATTATTGCAGAAAAATAAAACACCCGCATTCTTGAATTTCTCAGTTTCGGTTAAAACTCCTAGATTGATTAATATATTCTTATCTGGAATAACTCTGCTTATCTTGGCTTTTTGTAAAAAAGTATCAAACTTCATTTGATCAAAACCATTTTTAAAGCTGAATTCTTTATTTATAGCTTCATCAAATAATATCTTTCCTTCTTGGTTAAAGAAATCTCTTATTTCATCTGTGGATAATTTTTGAGAATTACTTCCCTGTCTTAAAAAGAATCCAGATGAACATCTATACGGTTTATTGATTCCTTCATCAACATTTACAATAAGGACACTATTAATTATTTCAAGTTCAATAGCTATTGATGGGTCACAATTTCTTGCGGTATTTTGGATTTCAGATTTTAGATCGTTGGTTATTTTAATTCCTTTAACTACACCCCTATTATCAATTCCAATGAATATTCTTCCCCCTTCAGTATTCGCAAATGCAACAAACTCTTTTGCTATATCTTTAGAACTATAATTTTCTTTAAATTCTATTTTTAAACCTTCACCTTGTTTTAATAGAAACTCAAATTCCTTTTTGTTCATATCTAAATTTTAAACCCGATTCCTTCCAGATTCTTTTTAATCTCTTCTTCTAATGTCGTTGTAATCTTTTCTATTTTTCTATAACTTAATGTTAATTCGACAAAGGTTTGGAAAAGTCCTTCTTTTTTGTGAATTAAATTATAAAATGCCAGGGTTCGTAATTCACCAATAAATTAATTCACCTATTGACCAATTTGCCAATTCACCAATAAATTAATTAACCCATTCACCAATTTAGAAACAATCTGCCAATTAAAATAATCTACAATCTTCCGATAAATCAATCAATTTAGTTAACCGGTTATCCGGTTTGCCAGTTAGCCAGTTGAGATTGCCTCATTCCCTTCGGTCACTGGCGATAACGGAGAATGTTTCACCCTCACCCTACCTTCTCCCCTCAAGGGGCGAGGAATATAGGAAAAATATTCCTTTGAAGGAGAAGGGATTATTTGTTTGCTCATTTCAAAATCTCCCAAGAACCACCTTTGTCTGAGCCGATGCGCTTGATCCTACCTTCTTTTTTGAGTTTTGCTATTTGCCATTCTACTCCTTTTTGTGAAATTCCTAACATTTCCGCCAGTTCATTTATCGTTATATATGGTGTTGCTTTTAAAACAGATAAAATTTTCTCCCTAGTTTTCTCCCTAGTTTTCTCCCTAATTTTTGGCCTTTGGAAAGTAGCAGTAAAGAAGGTATCAAATTCAAATTTAATCGGCGGCAATCCGGCTTTAGAGATGAGCTTCTTTATCTTATTGATACCAGTTCCCATCTTCTCGATATATCCTGCTCGATGTAATAGGTTGGCGATATTAGGATTTCTTAAGACACTCTTTTTACCAAAGTCTTCCGGCTTTAATCCTTTGGCCAGTCCACCGAAATTGGTTATTTCAATCCGGTCATCAAACATCTCTACCATGATATTAGTGCCTTTTTCAAAATAATCCCGATGAGCAACTGCATTTATAATTGCCTCTCGCAGGGCCTCATAAGGGATCTCAGGAATTTCTTTCCTTCTTGGTTCACCAGTCATTTCATATCTTAAGGGGATATATTGTTTTAGAAAATTCAGGGCTCTATCTATGCTGGAGATTAAATCTTCGTTAAAATCACGTCGGTCTAACACCTCTACTTTTTCTGTTCCTTTATAGAGGGCACAGGTTATAGCGGTATGAAAATAGATATCCTGTAGGTTTTTGGAAAAGAAGAGAATGCCAGTGTTATTAAAGATAACTTTTCCTTCCTGTCTTTCAGCTACTCCTAAGTTAGTTAACACCGTAGGGGCATCCAGGACTTTTGAGATACCGGCAAGTTTTAAGAAGTATTCAAGTTTTTGGGGGTCGAAGTGGGTATGATAATCAAACTTTAAATTGATAAGCTCATCAAAGCGGATTTTGCCTTCTGTTCTACAGAATTCAATGATTTCATCTCGGCTAAGCTTTTGGGAATTTGGACCTACTCTAATATAAAAACCGGAAGAACATTTATAAGGTTTGTCTTCACCTTCTCTTACATTTATAATAAGAATATTTTCAAATTCTTCTAATATAATTTTAACGGGAGGCTGGCAATTGTGGGCGATATCCTGGATTTGAGATTTAAATTTATTGGTTAGATTTATGCCTTTTATTTCCATGTCATCAGTTATTCCAAGAAATATCCTGCCACCTGATGAATTAGCAAAGGCCACCAGTTCTTTATCTATACTGGTCATAGATTCTTTAAATTCAATTCTGTAACCTTCACCTTCTTCAAGTATTAGCTGTAGTTCATCTTTGTTCATATTTATGATCACCATCTTTTATATTTTTCTATAACTTAATGTAAGTTCGACGAAGAGTCAGGAAAGTCCTTCTTTTTTGTGAATTAAATTATAAAATACCAGGGTTCGCAATTCACCGATTGAGTAATTCACCAATTCACCAATGTGCCAATTCACCAATAAATTAATTAACCCATTCACCAATTTAGAAACAATCTGCCAATTAAAATAATCTACCAATCTTCCGATCAGCCAATTAATTTAGTTAGCCAGCTAACCGGTTTGCCAGTTGACCAGTTGAGATTGCCATACCCTTGATAAATCAGGGTTCGCAATAACGGAAAATGTTTCACCCTCACCCTACCCTCTCCCCTCAAGGGCGAGGAATATAGAAAAAATATCTCCTCAAAAGGGAGGAAATATTGGAAGAATCTCCCCTCAAGCGCGAGGGAATATAAGAAAAATATCCTCTTGAAGGAGGAAGGAGTATCGGAAGAATCTCATCTTAAGGAGTCTTAAGGAGAAGGAAATGCGAGGGTAGTACTTATTTTAATATGTTCAGAAAATTCTTTCGCGGTGATATATTTATTATCTTTCATTAATTCTATAATTTTTATTTCGTTTTCTCCCAACTTTTCTCCCAACTTTTCTCCCAACTTTTCTCCCAACTTTTCTCCCAACTTTTTAGTCCATTTTTCTATTGGCCTTTTGAAAGTAGCCGTATAATCCCGAGGAGCAACTACATTTATAATTGCCTCTCGCAGGGCCTCATTGTGAGTTTCATATTTAATACTCTTTTATATATTCGATAAAGGTTTGGTGAAATCCTTCTTTTTTAGAAGAAAAGTTTTCAGATATAATTTTTAGATAGAGTATTTAGTTAATCCGGGCCAGGTATCAAGGGAACCTGTCACTATTTACTCCACTCTCAAACCCTTATAAAATAAGGCTTTCCGCCCAGATCTAAAATAAGCCATTTTAAGCTCTTTTAAGCGACTATTTTAAAAAATATGACCAATCACCTTAAGCACCCTCAAGAAACGCTGCTACGACGATATTTCGTTTAAACCCTTATTTTACAAGGCTTTCAAGCTCCTAAAAATAGTGTTTTAGCCCTTTTTTGCTTCATTTTCTCCCTATTTTAGAAGAACTAAAACCATCCCCTCTAACAAAAAAACACGGAAACCCTTATGTTTTCTACCTTTTAGAGACTTACTATTTTCTCCCATAAGAACTGGTAATTCACTAATTCTAGCTATATCGATCTACCTTATTTAACTAAAAATCAGCTATCCTATTCCTCTACTTTTCTCCTTTACTATAAAAAAAGGCCTTCCTAAAAGCCTTGTAAATAAGGGTTTAAAGGAGGGGAAATAGGAAATGAATTTTCATTTCGCGGAATTTGGCACCAACACGGTAAGAATGGTGAAATAAACCTCATAGGGATGGTTATTTCTAAGCAGGTTTATTGAATTAAAAATTGAGCATGGACGGTAACGGTAATATCTTTCTTCCGGGAAGAAGTGTTATACATTCCGTAACTTTCCACCTCAGTTGAATAGGGTTCGATGATTTGAAAAACACCGGCTTTAGCTGAAATCATCCGTCCCGGATGATAGGGGCTATCCTGTAATATTTTTTCGGCCCGTTCCCGGGCATTTTTAGTGGCCATGGTCAGCAAATCCTTTTTTAACAGATCAATTTTAGAATAAAAATACTCTAAAGATGAGGTTTGGAAAAAGATATTATTTGCTAGCAGCTCGTCAGGATTTAGGGCTAGATTTTCTACCTTTTCAATAACTTCTGAAATGATAAAAAGCGATTGTTGAAGTGTATAGCCAACAACTTTTCCATCTTCCCATCGGTCCTGGGTGTTAATCGGGTTGATATTGATCCCCTCTTCGGGAATCCCCTGACTGCTCAAAATATTCACCAAACGGTCCCTTTTATCCTGAATATTACGGTAACCTTGCCCGATATTCTCCAGGCCAGTGTTTTCTTGAATGGTAATATTCCATTTGACAATATCAGACTCAAAACGCTCAGCAGCTGAGCCAAGAACATCTACATAATCACGGGTTATCCTGCTTTGATAAAAAAAGAACCCAAAGATTAAAGCAGATAGCATGATGGATAATCCTAATAATAAAAAGGGAACTTTAAGATTCGGTATATGATTCTGTCCATCCATTTTTTTATTACCTTTCATTTTTTATTTCCAATAATTCCTGAAAATCTTTTCCAGATTCTATTCTTTTAAAATAATATAATTGGGGAAAATTGTCAAATTTTACTTAATTCCAAACCCACCATTTCAAAGAAAATGGGATGTGTATCTGTTTATTAATTTAGTTACCCGGTTTGCCAGTTGATTAGTTGAGATTGCCACATTCCCCTTCGGTCATTCACAATGGCAGGAAATATCTCATCCCCACCTTAATCCTCAACTTTAAGGAGGAGGGAAGGGAGTTCAAACATCCTCTCTCTCCATTATTAAAAGCATTTGTTGCTTTATATCAGGGAGGTCTTTTCTCAAAACATCCCAAACTCTTTCAAGTTTTACCCCAAAGTATTCGTGGGCAATAATATCTCTCATCCCAGCAATCTTCTTCCAAGGTATTTGGGGATATTTATTTCTAAAATCGTCATCTATATTTTTGACCGCTTCGCCAATTATCTCTAGTCTTCTCACAATTGCATCTTGAACTTGGCGATTCGAATAAAATTCATCCTCGGTAAGGTTCTGGGTATATTCCTCTATTGCCAAGGTACTCTCCCAGATGTCCTGTAAATAGAGTTTTAGGTTTCTTTTCATAAAATAGACACCTCTTCACTCAATATTTGTTCCTTTATCATTGGTTTGATTGTTGAATACTCTCCTAAATCAACTCTCTGGCCAAGAGCCTCTTCCAATTCTAACTTTAACCCTGCAAAATCAAGTAAACTCATCCTGCCTACAATCTCCACCAAAATATCTATGTCACTTTCCTTGTTCTCCTCTCCTCTTACCACAGAGCCAAAAATTCCTGCTCTCTTGACATTATATCGTTTAAGTATAGATAATATTTTTCCCTTAATCTCTTCAATCTTTTCTATATTCATTCTTTATTACCTCCATCCATCAAATTCTTAGAATTGCCAATATCCAGAAGTTTTTTTAATGGATCATTCAAGCTCTTTTAAGATTTTTTCATTTAAATTAATTATTAATCTCCCTTTTATTATTTTATAGGTTTTGATTACCAGTTGCAAGTTTATAGATTCAAGTTATAAATTTCAAGAGATTAGTTTTTAGGATTAAGCCAACCATAATTACTATCTCCTCTTCAATCCATTCCTCCCATTAGATTTGAAAGTTTGAAAGATTTTAACTAATTCGTTCTTTTTAATTTTCACTGAAAAGCCCTGTTTCAGCGTTTGCTGAAACAACCTAAAAAGTTTAAACAATACAAAATCACCCCACCCACTCCCTCCAGGGGAGAAGGGTAATAAGAGAAGGGGAAAGATTTTTTAAATTTCTATTGTAATTGTAAAAGAAGTGGGGTAAAATAGATTAATAAACTTTTGTTCGTTACCACTTATTTATACATATTTTTAATAAATGGTTAGAAAGGAAGGAAAGAAATTGTTTAAAAAGCCAATGAAGATGAGAGATTTAGAAGTTTGGGGAGTCCCCTCTTATATGGTGGATATTTGGGAGAAGAATTATTCTCCATATCTGTTGCCGGTTCAGGAAAAGGCAGTAAGGTATTATGGGGTATTGGATAAGGAAGGGCGTATGCCATACGCCCCTACAGGAGGGATGGATTCCTGCTTGCGCCTGCCTGTGCCTGCCTGTGCGTATACGCACACAGATAGGCAAGTACGGCAGACAGGCGTGGATGAGATTGCCGCGCTCCCTTTGAAAGCTCTCAATGACAGAAGTGGAGTTGGAGATGATAGAAATCAAAATCTTTTGGTGATTGCTCCTACCTCTTCAGGTAAGACCTTCATCGGGGAGATGGCGGCTATTACTCAGGCTATCCATAAAAAGAAGACCATCTATTTAGTCCCTTTAAAAACCTTAGCCGAAGAAAAATACCGACATTTTAAAAGACTATATAGCGACTGTGGAATCGATATCACCATCTCTTCCCGCGACCGCAAAGAAGAGGATCAGAAGATTAGCCGGGGACAATTTCAGGTCGCCATCATGGTCTATGAAAAATTTAACTACTTTCTCTTAAAATACCCCTCCTTTTTAAGCGGGGTTTCTTTAGTAGTAATCGATGAGCTGCAGCTAATCAATAACCCAGAAAGAGGCCCCCTCCTGGAGGAGATGCTGGTTAATTTGCAAAACCAGGAGCAAAAGATCAAGATCATCTCCCTCTCGGCCTTCTTAGAAAATCAAGAAGCTTTTTTAAACTGGCTTCCCTCCCGGGTACTCACCTCCTACCGGCGTCCGGTAGAATTGCGTAAAGGCATCGTGAGAGGTGGAGTCTTTAAATATATTACTCATAATGAAAAGAAGTTCGGAGAAGAAGTATTCTTCCCTCCCCAGGCGGTCCGAGATAATTGTGAGGAAGATTATGTCCGAGAGACGGTCCGTTATTTTGTGGAGCATCATGAACCTACCCTCCTCTTCTTCCCCACTAAAGCAGAAACTAAAAAGTGGGCGGAGTGGCTTTCGAATAGATTAGAATGCCCTCCGGCCAGGCAAGCGATAGAGGAGCTTAACCAGATGGAGGAGACTCTATCCCGGGATATCCTGCTTTCTCTTTTAGAAAAAGGGATGGCCTATCATAATGCCGACCTTTCCTGGGAAGAAAGAAATTTAGTAGAAAATTATCTGCGCCGTGGTGAGATCAAGGTCATCTGTGCTACTACTACTTTAGCGATGGGGATTAACCTTCCTTTTAAGAATGTCATCCTCTCTATGGATAAGATAGAAAGTATTAACGGAGAGGCTAAGGAGGCCCAGCTGACCAGTCTTACCTTTAGCGATATAGAGAATATGGGGGGAAGAGCGGGAAGATTAAATAGCCAAAGTGAGGAAGAATTCGGAAGGGTAATCTTTTTAGCCCATTCCCTGCTCTCGGAGACTATTTATCAAAATCTCTATTTTAATTTCCTGCGGGATACTATGGCGGAGGATAACCAGATAAGGGGGCAGGTAGCCGAGGAAAGGATACCCTATCCCGATGCCCTGGCCGGGGTAGGTCCTCACAAGAAGGAAAGGGATTTGACTACCCTCTTACTTCGACTAATCGTAAATGGTAAAGATAATAGGGCTACCCTATTAGATCAGCCATCTGGTTATTGGCAATATGTGCTGGATAAAAAAAGAATTAAGGAGAAAATAGAAGATGCCCTCCAGGGCTTAAAAGACTGTCGGTTGGTGCTAGAGGATGATCAAGGCCGATTAGCTCCTACTTCTACCGGCCTCCTGATCAGCGCTAAAGGGATTAAAGTAGCCACCTATCTTTATTTTTTATCCTGGATAGAGAAATCTATTCAAGGGGAGATAAGTAATCTGGAGATTATCCTGACCTTAACTTTAAGTGAAGACGGTAAATCCCTGCCTATTCCTTATCCTCAATTCTACCGAGAAGGTGATCAGATAGACCGCTATAATTATACTGATTGGAAGGAAATCTACCGTAATAAGCTATTGGCTTTAGTCTTTAATTTAGGAGAAGAAGGTAAAGAGATTTATCAGGGGGAACATGGTCTAACCAAAGGAAAAACTAGCTTAGAAGACTATCTGGCCTTTAAAAAGACTCTACTTCTCTATGATTGGATCGGAGAAAGGGAGAGCAAGAGTATTGAACAGGAATACAGTCTTTACCGGGGTGCGGTAGAAAGGCTGGGGGAAGGATTTTCCTGGCTAGCCGATAGCCTGGCGGCTATTGCCGAGGAGAGCGGCTGGAATAAAGGGCGAGAAGAAGATGTAAAGAGGATCAGGCGTTTAGCGGAACGGATGATAGAGGGGGTGGAGGAAGAAGGTTTAAGTTTAGCTCGCTTATATATCCCCGGATTAAGCCGCTATTATATCGGAAAATTGGTAAGAGAGGGCTATAATGAGGAAAGGTGTTTGGAAGAATTGACTGAGGAAGAGTTGGGTAGGGTACTGCCCGAGAGATTAGTCCAGAGGATTAAGGGCAGAATAAAAGAAGAAAAAGAAAATCAAGAAGCGAAAAAACAAAAGATGAAGACTAATGATTCTAATAAGGTGACTGCTAATGATTCTAATGCTGAAACTGAGCACCCTAAACTGACCACTGGCGGGCTGAAAACCGAAACTGCTGAGCTAACACCTAAAATTATTTTAGAGATCGACCCCCACCGCCCGGATAGAATTATTTTTGAGGGGAAAGAGATAAAAATTACAACAAGAGGATTTTCCCTACTCTATCTTCTGGCTCAACACAAAGGAGAAGTAGTAAGCTATGATAGTATTTTAGATTCACTCTGGAAGGATGATGAAGAGGCAGTATATACACGGATAAATTATCATATTTGTAAAATCAGAAAAGATATTCTAAAAACAATGGATAAAAAAGAAGCCTACTCAAAAAAGATTGAAAATATTTTTAAAACAATCCCCGGCAGAGGTTTAATGTTAGATATTAAAGAAAAAGATTTAGAAATAAATTTCTAACCCGTAGGACAGGCATCTGCTATCATCAGCACCCGTAGGACAGGCGTTCCCCGTTTTCACGAGGACAGGCCCGCCGGTCTATCATTCAAAAATATAAATAAATAAATTGAAATTAAATCCGAACAATCAAAAGGGTTGTTCGGATTTTTTATTTTACAGATAATTTTCTTTCGTTTGAAATTCGTTTGAAATTCGTTTGAATTTCGTTTGAATTTCGGTAGAAAACAAGGAGAAAACTCGATACAAGAAAATTTTTTTATGTTGTAATTATAGTGGTTGCCCAACCAAAAATGTCATTGCGAACAACCGTAGGAAGCGCGGCAATCTCAACTGTAGGGGCTCGATGAATCAAGCCGACAAGGAACGGGACGGATAAATCCGTCCCCTACAAAAGACTGAAGGCTGAAAACCGTAAACCGATAACTTTAAAAAGAAAGGAGA
>PFIP01000119.1 GCA_002782675.1 Candidatus Infernicultor aquiphilus | reverse complement strand
CCCCGTCTCTCGTTAATCCGCTAGTAACGACGATACCTTCAAGTATGGCAAACCACACATTACTAAAACCAATTTCGCGCAACCGTTTTCTATATGTTCGAGCGTGAATTTTACACATTTCTGAATGATAAAGTATCAAAAGATTGGAATTTTTATCGATCAATTCTCCTATCCCTTCCCAGTACATTTCACGATTGTGTTTGTTCCTAATATAAAATTTTAGCCTATCAGCATCACTTTGTTTTGCTTCTTCTATTGAGAATGGAAGAGAGCTAATAATACCATATTTTGATTTAGTTTCCCGATAAATATTATTGATATCCTGACGGAAAACTTCACCAAAAGTACTTCTGTAAGGTACTATAAAGCCATCATATGTAATCTGCTCTTTAAATGGCAAAAGGACCATTTCGAGTATAATTGGAAGATGCGGGCCTAATATCCTCTCAAATTCATCGTTAAGAGCAACAACTCCGTAAGCACAAGGGTGATCGCTTACGTCAAAAAAGATAGCATGTTTCTTGAGATAACGAATCAAATAGAACTTCCCCTTAACCAAATTCTTCCAGCTCTGAATTATTTCTAATTCCTCCACCGAAAACTCAAAAGGATTTCCTTCAATAAAGGAATCGATCAAACTAATTTTATCCCAAAGAGCATTTCTAATTTTTAATTTTTCCTCACCTGATAAATCTATAAACTCTTCGAGAGTTGATATATCTTTTATTTTTTTTATTTGTTTGTTAGTATAAAATAGCAATGCTGGGTACAACTTGTAAAATAACTTAATATTCTCTTCAGACATTCTCATTCCTTATCACCTCCTTGCCATCAAATTGCTGGCACTTAATTAAACCATGAGGTCAAATTATTGATTTTTCAAAATAGATTTGCACTATGTTTAATAACTACAACTTTAACTATTAATTATTTTACCAACATCTCTTACCGTTAACAAATTTTTCGATTCCCTACTTTTTAATTTTCCATAGATTTTTTAGATGAGCGTCCTCATAAATCGGCTTTAGGAAAGCTAATTTAGTAAAAGTTTCAAACTCTTCGCATTCCCAGCAGATCTGAATATTCTTTTTTTCCAACATTTTTTGATTTTACAAAATGGAAGTGATTTGATTTATCAAATTGGAATTTCAAATGTTAAGACGTGACCTAATCACCAATTAAATGTTTCATATAACGTTTTGCGGATAAAAGAAGTCTCGCCTTCTAAGCATATGACTTTTACCAGCATCAATAAGTATTATTATAAAGCATAGAAGGCGGGTCCTTTTTATCCGCTGTTAATAACTTAAGCGGTAGCAATTGGTTTCAAGACTAAGTCTCGCAAATTCCCACTTTCCCTTGAGTCTCTACCAGAGCATCCCGCAGAAGTTTACTCTGTCTTTGAAAGGCTGTCCTAGGATTCCGGGGGTCTTTCATCAGACAGATCTCTTGAGTAAGTAACCGCGCTAAATGTAGCTCATATGTATCTTTCTTTTGGACTTCTTTTTTATATAAGGGATGGTCGCGATTTATATAAATAATTGTGCTTTCGGTAAAGCACTCTGGACTATTAGAACCAAAATGGTCGATACAGCAACACACTCCTTGTTGGCCTAATTTTAGTTTCTTAACCACTGCAGTGGAAGTTAATTTTTTAACTTGAGGTTTTCTTTTGCGTTTCTTCTTTGGTTCAATTTCGGTTTTTTGTTTTTTATCTTGAGAGGCTGCTTTACCTTTAATTGGCGAGATATAACCCGGCTCACCCATTTCAGAAGCACTCTCTGCTATAGGGATTAAGCCTTCAGGGCAGTAATCCGGATTAATGATAAGGGCATTCTTAACTTTTTCTAATACTTCGGTAAGTGTTCTTCTAACACGCTTATTCTCTTTATAGTCTGATAATTCCTCCAAAACTGGCTTGACTCTCTCGATAATCCGTTCCATCACCTCAAGAAATTTTTTATATTGTGGAGTATCCTTTATAAAACCTGTTCTATCACTAGTAATAGGCAAAAAATCTGCATTCAACTCGCCTCTTATGCGAGCAATATTTTTAACCAGTTTTTCCAGGCCAAAGAAATCTTTAGTGATAGTAACTTGTTTAACTTTGCAGGCAATCCCGGCCTCTGAGATGTCCTGCTCCATTTGAGAACTTATAATTATCTCACCATAAACTATGCCATATTCTGTTCCTTCTAAGAAAGGTATCTTATGACCAGCGATAAATCTGACACTTACCTTATGACTATTGAGATAAACCGCAAAATCAGGGGCCCTTATGGGCACGCTTTCAATAATCCGCTTTTCTACATCGCTAAGATTAAATTTCTTAGTTACTCCTTTTAAGGTAACCTTAGTGCCATCTTTAAGGTGATGATCAACTTCTTCAATTTCTAAAGGTATATACCATGTATCTTTGGACTTCTCCCATTCTTGTTTATCAAAAATGACCTTGGCTTGAAAGTCATCCTTTTTTGTCCAGACCTCAAAACAAGAACAAGCAGAAAGCGAGGCAAACTTACCTATACCGAACTCTCCAATGCGGTCTCTGGCGAATTTTGGCGATTTGGGGTTTTCTCTTTTTTGGGCAGAGCCGATATTAAAATATTGTTTCAGACCAT
Organism: Candidatus Infernicultor aquiphilus; assembly: GCA_002782675.1. Classification (GTDB taxonomy): domain Bacteria; phylum Atribacterota; class Phoenicimicrobiia; order Phoenicimicrobiales; family Phoenicimicrobiaceae; genus Infernicultor; species Infernicultor aquiphilus. The sequence continues at coordinate 3,440 of PFIP01000119.1, read as the reverse complement.
CAAGGTCCATCCCTAAACCATCATCCTCAACAATTATTTCATCCTCTTTTATAGTTACCTTAACCTCGGTAGCATCGGCATCATAGGAATTATTAATCAACTCTCGAATAAGCTCTATAGACTCACCATAAAGCCTCTCACCAATAGTAACTATATGGCTCTTATCCACAGTTACCTCAATGGTATTAATTTGTTTATTATCCATGATATGAAACAACTCCCTTCCGAAGATTTATTTTGCAATATTTATAACACTATCTCAAAATCGGGCTTTCTAACTCATTTATTTGCGATATATTTCAAGGCTTGATCTTGCTACTACGATAACTTACTAACCTCTGATAATTATTGAGCGTAACCTCCTTGTAGTGCGATAATTATATCCTCTATATTATTATTGATGAAAATGGGGAAAAAGTAAAGGGGGGAAAAATAATAAAAATCCTCTTTTTGCTGAAATGTTTTTATTTTTTATATATAATATATTGACAATAATATGCTTATATGATAATATCATCATATATAAAGTTTGAAAAATAAAAAGAATCGGAGGATTTAAAATATGATATTAGATATTTTAATGGGAGGTTTATCAGCCTTAAAAGAATATATTGCTTTGCATGTAGTAACCTGTCTTATCCCAGCTTTTCTTTTAGCTGGTGGAATTATTGCTTTTACTTCGCGTGATATTATCCTTAAATATTTGGGAGTAAAAGCGAAAAATATTATTTCTTTCCCCTTAGCAGCAATCTCTTCTATATTTATTGCGGTATGCTCCTGTACCGTAATTCCGGTTTCAGCTGGAATCTATCGTAAAGGCGGAGCAATTGCCCCTGCCTTTATTCTCTTATGGGTCGCCCCGGCTTCCAATCTTTTAGCAGTAATCTATACTGGAACTATAATAGGGTATGAAATGGCCGGAGCCAGAATTATTACTGCTTTCGTTACCGCTTTCGTTATGGGAACAGTAATGTATCTATCTTTCCACAAAGAAGAAACAGAAAGAATGATAGCAGGAGAAAAAGGAGGAAACGACGATAAAAAAATTATCGCCGGAAAAGATATAATTTTACTTCTCTTAATTCTCTTTAGTTTGCTTTCCCCTAATTACCTTATTATTAAGGGACCTTACTTGTATAAGGTTTATGTTTTTACCATATCTATCTCTATTACTTTTTTATATGCTTACTTTGTTATTAAAAAAGATAGGATTTCCAATTGGCTTAAAGAGACCTGGTGGTTTGTAAAATTAATTTTCCCTTTACTTTTAATGGGAGTATTTATTGTGGGAGTTATTGGAAAGATTCTCCCCCAACAATGGATAGAGCACTGGCTGGGAGGAAATTCTCTACGCTCTTCTTTTTTAGCTACCCTTATTGGATCGATAAGTTATTTTGCTACAATGACTGAAGCACCATTTGTTGATACTTTAATGAAATTAGGAATGGGAAAAGGTCCAGCCCTTGCGCTGCTTCTTACTGGACCAGGAATGAGCCTTCCCAATATGTTAGCTATAATAAAAATATTTGGTCTTAAAAAAGCTTCAGTTTATATTGTAACTATGGTTATCCTGGCTACCCTGAGTGGTTGGTTTTGGGGAAATTATATTTTTAGGAGGTGAATAAAAATGAAAATTGAAATTTTAGGAACCGGTTGTCCGAAATGTAAAAAACTGAGCGAACTAACAGCGGAAGCTATTAAAGAACTTGGTGTTTCAGCAGAAATCACCAAAGTAACTGATCTTAATAAATTTATTGACTATGGAGTAATACTAACTCCTGCTTTAGTTATTAATGGAGAAGTTAAAGTAGCCGGCAAAGTACCCAGCAAAAAAGAAATTACTAAATGGATTGAAGAGAAAAAAAATAAATAAGAATTTAAAATATTATTTTAAATGAGTAAAGGAATAGATTGAGATAAACTAAATGAAAAGCATTGAAAAGAAAAGAAAGATGGACTCTAATCATATGAATCATCACTTCAGAGAAGAAAATCTAATAATCATTATGGTATTAAATTTTATAATTACTTTGGTAGAGGTAATAGGTGGTTTATTATCTGGAAGTCTTTCTCTACTGTCAGATGCCCTTCATAATTTTAGTGACGGAATATCAATAATGGTAAGTTTTATTGCCTTAAGATTAAGCAAAAGAGAAAATACTTTAAAAAATACTTTTGGTTACAAAAGAGCAGAAATTTTAGCTGCTTTATTTAACTCTTCTTTTCTGATCATTATTGCCTTTTTCTTATTTAAAGAAGCTTATTTAAGGATACAAAACCCGCAGAACATAGAAAGTAAAATAATGATTACTGTTGCTTTTGTTGGACTTGTGGCAAATACAGTTTCTGTATTCCTATTAAAGTCTGGCTCAAAAGACAATATAAATATTAGATCAGCTTACGTACATCTATTTTCAGATTCTCTTTCTTCTTTAGGAGTAATCATTGGTGGAATATTAATATATTGTTTTAATATAACCATAATCGACCCTATTTTAACTTTTATTATAGGCGTTTATGTTCTAAAAGAGGGATTTGATATTTTAAAACAAAGTATAAATATTTTAATGGAAAAAACACCAGTACAGATTAATATTTTAAAGATTAAGGAAGTAGTAGAAAAAATTCCTGAAGTAGATAATTTACACCATGTTCATATTTGGCAGGCAAACGATAAAGAATTTCTTTTTGAAGGTCATATAGACGTTAGACAAGATATAAATCTAAGTAAAGCCGAAGAGCTACGGAGTAATATCAATTCGATATTATTTAATGAATTTGGAATAAATCATACGACTCTCCAAATAGAATATAATTGTTGTAAAGACAAGGAAATTATTAAAAATCGTTAAAGATTTACCAATTAATAATAAAAATTTTTATGAAGGGAAATTAAATGAAAAATAAAAAAATTTATATATATTTAGGAATATTTATCATTTTAATAGTTGTTGTACTTGGTTCAAAAGCATTATTTAATAATACTTCCACTGACTCGCAAGAAATCCTTCAAACGGAGCAAGAGACTACGAACGATGAGATAAAAGTAACCTTTTTAGAGCTTGGATCGGTTGGTTGTATCCCTTGCGATCAGATGCAGCCAATTATGAAAGAAATTGCAGAGGAATACAAAGGACAGGTAAAAGTTATTTTTTACGATGTTCGGACTGTTTTTGGTGAACCTTATAAAAAGAAATTTAACATAAGAGCAATCCCAACCCAGGTCTTTCTGGATAAAGATGGAAATGAATATTTTAGGCATCTAGGTTTTTTTGCTAAAGATGAATTGGTGAAGGTTCTTCAAATGCAAGGAGTTAAGTAATGATAAGAACTATATTCGAATGGTTATCCAATTCTCTTCAATTAAACCCAATTATTGCCTTATCTACTTCTTTTATCTGGGGAATATTCAGTATATTATTAAGCCCCTGCCATTTATC
>PFIP01000137.1 GCA_002782675.1 Candidatus Infernicultor aquiphilus | reverse complement strand
ATTATATCATATTTATATCATTTGGGCTATTAATTTTAAAAATCCATCTTTTTTGGGAAAATAGTTTAATAATATTTTTTTGGGGATTTGTAAATTGAGTCTGTATATATTGTAAATAGAGATTGCCACGCCCTGATAAATCAGGACTCGCAATGACAAAAAAAGAAAAGACGGGCTTGATGAATCAAGCCCCTACATTATGAAAAACAAGAAAAGAAAAAGATGGATTCCCGCTTCCGCGGGAATGACATATGGGGGAGCGGGAATGACATATGGGGAAGCGGGAATGACAGAAAGGAATAGACGGGCTTGATGAATCAAGCCCCTACACAAAGAGAAAGAAAGAGAAAGGTTTAACCTTTATCTAAATTGATTTCTTTTCCTTCGATTTTTAATTTTTTTCTGCTGACCCAGACGAAGCCCTGGTCTGCAGTGATAACTGCCACATCCACCGGGCCGCCTACACCGGGCATATCTCCCGGATTAGCTACGATGCCATCGGAAAACCGCTGCAGTGCTGAAGTAGTCTGGATCATTAAAGTACAAAAGTCTATGGCATCCTGCAGGGTCATAGTCCCCCACTGAATAGCATATTGTAAGCTCCCCAGTTGTTTTCTTATTTCACCTTGCCCCAGCTTCTGTACTGCTTCACTAATAAATTTTAAATTATTAATTCTTCCGTCAAATCCTAAAACAATTCTGGAAACTACATCAGTTTGACCGATCCAGCTTGCTCCATATTCTTTACTTTTTTCTCTACTATCTCGTTTTTTCTGAACCTCACCAGGGATAAGACAAGTATAAACTTCGTGAGAACCATCTTTATTAAATCCTGCTACCAGAAGGTTAATGGTATCAATTCCCCCGATTCCATTTTTTAAATTCCCCTGCAAGTCTTTAAATTGGAACTTAATCATATAATTTTCTTGTTTAACTTCCAAAACTTCAAAACCCTGTCTTACCAAATCGCTATTAATCTTTTCTACCGCATCATCTAACCTCTTCTGCCAATCGTATTTTTTATTAAAAAGACTATGTAATCTATCCGTAGCATCTCTTACGTTCAACTTTTCTACCTCGGTCTCTCTTTTAAATTGCTCGACAAATTTACTGACATTTTTCATTACTCCATCTTCCGGTAAAAAAGCCAGCCCGGTTACAATTACTCCTATCCTTTCATTCAATTGAAAAAGCTTAGAAGCATTATCACTTCCGATTCGGCCTATTCCCTTACTGTTACGGTAAGATTGTCGGCTATCAGCAGCTAAAACAATTCCCTCTGGAGTAGTAGTATTTATTCCTAATGACATATTATCATCTCCGTTTTAATTTATTCTTTACTTTTCCTTTTTTTCGTCCTCAATAATTTTAATAATCTTTAGTAATATTTCTATTCGTGGCTGAGCATTAATATGGACAAATACTTCTAATGCCTCCTGATAATACTTTAATGCCTCCTTAGACTGGCCTAAAGTAATATACACCAGACCAATGTTTCCCAGATTAGTGGCTATACCTTCTTTATATCCTATCTTTCTATTTATCTTTAGGGCTTCCTGATAATAATTTAGGGCTAGATTGATTTCCCTTAATTTACTGTAAGTAAGACCGATATTGTTAATAACATTGGCTATTCCTTCTTCATATCCCATCTTTTTATTAATCTCTAAGGCTTCTTGATAAAATTTTAAGGCTTCCTTGGTTTTGCCTGAATCATTATATACTACCCCCATATTATTTAAGCTATTGGCTATACCCGGTTCATCTTCAATCTTCCGGTTAATCTCTAAGGCTTCTTCTTGAAATTTTAAGGCTTCCTCATGTTTACCTAATTCATTATATACCGTACCTATATTACTAAGATTATGGGCTATTTCTTGTTCGTATCCGAGCTTTTTATTAATCTCTAAGGCTTGCTGGTAATATTCTAATGCTTCATCGGGTTTTCCCAGGTTATGGTAGATGTTTCCTATATTGCCAAGAGCAACTGATTTTGCTGGCAATCTGGCAATTTTATTTTCTGCTCTTTTAAAAATATTTAATGATTCTCTAAAATGTTTTTCTGCCTCTTTCCATTCAGATAAAAAGTAATAACAGTTACCCATAAGGATATTGAGGGCAAGTTTGTCTCCTTCTGTGACGCTGGCCTTATTCAGGCATCCTCTATATGCTTCAATAGCTTCCTTAAATTTATATTCTTTTTCATACCTTTGACCGGTTTGAAAAGAATCTACTAATAAGGGATTTCTTTCCAGAGTATCGAGCAAAGTCCTGGGTAGATTTCTATTAAATAATTCCTGTCTTTCGTATAAACGATTATAAAGGACTTCTCTTTTAGACTTTTTTTCTTTGGCCTTTTTATCTTTTATTACTAAATACGCATCAAAGATAATTATTAAGGCACAGACAGCCCATAACCATATCTTCATTTCCATAGTTATATTTTTTAGCTTAAATAGGCAAGCTGCAAAAATTATTGGTGCTACTATTGAAATAAAATTTAATAATGAATTCATATTTTAACTCCCTAAAGAAATTTTGATTAGAGTAAATTTTTATTACTATATTTTTTATATTCGACAAAACTCTGAGAAATCCCTTTTTTGTGAGAAATATTTTTAAAATAAAGATTAAAAGAGTAATCGCCCCCACCTTAATCCTCCCCCCTCGAAGGGGGAGGAAGTGTGTGAGTTTAGTTCTCCTCCTGCAAGGGGGAGTAGATAGATTCCCGTTTTCACGGGAATGACATATAAGAGAATAGGGAGGAGGGAAGAGGGATTGCCACGCCCTGATAAATCAGGTCTCGCAATGATAGAAAAAGATAGATTCCCGCTGGAGTTTACCCTCGCGAAAGCGGGGGCGGGAATGACATAAGTTACAAGTATGACATGGATTATGAGAATGACACCAGATTATTTAGTGACTACAATTCTGCCATTTTGTCTAAGGCTTCTCCGGCTAAACGATAGACCACCCACTCATCCATAGGTTTTGCCTCCATATGGTCATAAAATTTTCGAGCCGGATTCCATTTCAAAACAGACCATTCCATTCTACTACATTTATGCTCTTGAGCAATATGGGCACACTTTTTAAATAAGGCAGTAGCAACCCCTCGTCCTCGATATTCCTCAGCAACAAATACATCTTCTATATAAAGCCCAGGACGTCCTAAAAAAGTAGAGTAATTATAAAAATATAGGGCATAACCGACGGGTTTCCCCTCAATTTCTGCTATAAGGACCTGGGCATATGATTTATCTCCAAAGAGGGTTTCTTGTAATATATCTTCGGTAGCAACTACTTGCTCCGATAATTTTTCATACTCTGCTAAATCTTTTATAAAATTGAGTATTAAGGAGACATCTTTATGGGAAGCCTTTCGAATATTCAGATTGACTTCTTCAGATTTTTTCATAATTATTTCTCCTGGTACACCCCTTTCAAACCGATTTCTTCCGCTACTTCCTGCATACCGGCAATGGTATCTGCAATAAGGTCAGCTATTTCCATTCCTAACCTTTGAGCACCTTGTTCAATAACAGATCTATTTACCCCAGCAGCAAATCTTTTATCTTTCCATTTCTTCTTTACCGATTTAACTTGGACATCCATAACACTCTTGGAAGGGCGAACTAAGGCGGTAGTTACTACCAGTCCAGTAAGTTCATCAATGGCATAAAGAACTTTTTCCAGTTCTGTTTGTGGCTCAACATCTGAACAGAGCCCCCAGCCGTGACTAACAACGGCTCGGATGTATTCCTCAGGCCAGCCTTTTTCTTTTAATATTTCCTCACTTTTATGGCAATGTTCTTCGGGAAATTGTTCGTAATCAAGGTCATGAACCAGACCGATTACACCCCATTTTTCTTCATCTTTTCCCCGTTTTCTGGCCATATAACGCATAACTCCTTCCACAGCTAAGGCATGTTTTATCAAACTATCACTTTTATTATATTCAGTAAGTAATTGATAAGCTTCTTCTCGAGTTGGAACCTTTGAACTCATCTTATTTCCTCCTATCTACTTTTATTTTTTCTGAAACAGGGGACTGTAAAAGAACAAAGAACCTTCCCCTGTTTTTTTTAAAATTTTACTTCCACGTTTTCTCTTTCTTCTCCTTCTGTTTTGAAATAAGGTCTATCTTTAAATCCAAACAAACCAGCAATTATTGAAGTAGGTACTTTAACTATAGCTATATTAAATTTCATAGCAGTGTCATTATAGAATTGTCTTGAATAGCTTATCTTATCCTCAGTATCCTTAAGCTGGGTCTGTAAATCCAAAAAATTTGTATTAGCTTTTAAATCAGGATAACTTTCTGCCACCGCAAAAAGCCTACTTAGAGCACCGCTTAATTCTGAATTTGCTCCCAATTTTTCCTCTGGTGTTTTTGCCGATAAATACTTAGTCCTGGAGGCGGTTACTTCTTCTAAGGTTTCTTTCTCATGCTTGGCGTATCCTTTTACAGAGCTTACTAAATTGGGAATTAGATCAAATCTTCTTTTTAACTGAACATCAATTTGAGCCCAGGAATTATCTATTCTACCTCTTAAGGTTACTAGTTTATTGTAAGTTAAAACTCCCCATAATACAATTAGAATAAGAAAAATCATTATAAAACTCATAAAACCACTCCTTTCTCTTTTTCATTTTGATAAATTATTTAAAAAGCACCTGCTCCACCACCACCACCACCGCCTCCTCCACCTCCGGAGGAGAAGCCACCACCGGAACCGGTTGAAGACTTAGTACTGGTATTGGCAAAAGCAGAACTGAATACTTTATCAAAAGAATTAAATAAACTACTATTTAATCTTCCACTTCTATCAGTCATAAAAAATAGATAGGTAGAATTACTTAAAGACATATCTTGATTACTTAAAATAATTTTTAATTTTGAGATAACTTTTTCGGCTACTCCCAAGGAGATGGCATAAACTAAATAATGTTCCCAAACTACTATAGAAGGAATTTCGTAATCCTTCATATTACTAAAATGTAATAAAAATCTTTTAAAGGCACTCCATTTAGTATATTCGTTAACTCCTGCTTGAGTCTTTTTTCTGATTAAAGCACTATAAACTATTACCCCAAAACCAGTAAATCCGGCAGCAAATAGTAATGGAATAAAAATAAACCATTGTACTCTAAATAGGATTCCCAGGACAAGTAATAAAAATATTGCTCCTAATTCCATAAAAATTACTTTGACTGCAGTTTTTAATCCTTCTTTTGATTCACCAAAATAATTATATTTTTTAAATTCCTGACCAACCTTTTTCGCCCAGTTATTATAATTATGAACAAAACTCCTCTGAGTTCGAGATGACTTAGCATAATCCTTTATTTCTTTTAGAGTTACACTCCTTCCATCACCAATAGAATAAAGAAGCCATTGGATCAAATATGATTCATGTTCTTTTAAATTCTTGGTATCACTCTCGATTAATATAAATTTATAATCTTTCTTTTTTCTATCTTGAATCTCTTCAATTTTTAAATATTTTTTACGCACTAAATCCATCAAGGTGGCCATAATGTCTTTAGTACCAACTCCCTGAATACTCATCAATTTACTTAAGACAGCGGGGGTAATATCTTGAGGTAATTCACGATAATAATCCATTTCAACTTCTGGTTTAAGTTCTTTATCATATTTAAAATAAAGTCGTATAGCTAAGAATATATTCAATAATATGATAAGTGGTATTAATAAAATACCCAGAATATTAAAATTCTTCTCTCGATCTGCTTTTTTAGCCCATCCTAATTCCTCTTTCATTATTTCCGCAAACTTATTTTCATTAATTATTTTATGACCCTTATGTACTAAACTGGTAGGAAATAAAATTCTCGCTTCTACCATTTCTCCCGAAGACAATCTATAAACTTCATACACTATTTTACTGTTCTCCTGGATAGATACTTTTCCATCGAGAGGACCATGTCCAAATACTTTTAATTCTTCTTTAGACACTTCCCCTGGAAGTACCACTTCTACCTTAACGTGTCCAATAGGTGAAGTATTGGACTCATCGAAAAATTTCCAGTAAAACTCGGCGGTGTCATTATACAAATTTATAACATTTTTTAATTGATATTCAAG
>PFIP01000045.1 GCA_002782675.1 Candidatus Infernicultor aquiphilus | reverse complement strand
TGCCGGCAACTATTTTTTCTGGAAATTCATCAAACAATCTTTGGGCTAGAACCTTATTTTTCCATAAAATAGTGCCTAAAACGATTCGATTGACTCCGAAATTTATTAACCTTTTTACTTCTTCGTAACTTCTGATTCCTCCGCCTACTTGAACCGGAATATCAACTTTACGGACAATCTTTTCAATAAGAGAGATATTAGTTAATCTGCCATAACGAGCCCCATCCAAATCTACCACATGAAGCATTTTTGCCTTTCTGCTAGCCCACTTTGCCGCAACTTCTACAGGGTCATCAGAAAATATTTCCATCTCTTTAAATCGCCCTTCTCTAAGGCGAACACATTTACCTTCCTGGATATCTATAGCTGGAATAATTAACATCTAACTTAATTCTCCAAAATTTTTTAATATTTTTAATCCTAATGTACTGCTTTTCTCCGGATGAAATTGAACCCCAAAAAGGTTATTTTTCCAAATAGAAGATGAATAAACCAGACCGTAGTCCGTTACCGAGGATATGATCTGTTCATCATTTATCACACAATAATAAGAATGAACGAAATAAAAATAAGATTCATCCGGTACCTCTTTAAAAATAGGATTCAGGTCATGAGAAGGATGATTCACGTATTTTATGGTATTCCATCCCATCTGGGGACATTTGACAGAATGATGAAATCTTTTTGCTTTACCTGGTATTAAATTTAATCCTTGATAAAGACCGCCTTCCTCGCTAAAGGTAAGCAATAACTGCATACCCAGACAAATACCCAAAAAAGGTTTGTTTATCTTTACTGCTTCAATTAATTCTTTATCTATCTTCTTTTTTTTTAATGTATTAATGGCATCCCTAAAAGCCCCTACTCCCGGAAGTACTACAGCACTCGCTTTTTTAATCTGATTTAGATCTTCAGTAATTATCGCCTTATACCCCACTTTTACAAAAGCATTCTGTACACTCTTTAAATTTCCCATGCCGTAATCCACTATTACAATCATCTTTTCCCTCCCGAATTTATCAATCAATCATTCCTTTGGTAGAAGGAATACCATCTATCCGGTTATCCATACTACTTGCCATATCTAAAGCCCGACCAAAAGCTTTAAAGAGAGCTTCTATAATATGATGAGCATTTTTTCCCTCAAGTAAATTAAGGTGTAAGGTGATCCCCCCATGATAAGCTAAAGCTTTAAAAAATTCTTCTACCAGATTAACTTCAAAAACCCCTACCTTTTCTTGTTCAAACTGAACTTGATAGAATAATTGTCCTCTCCCGCTTAAATCTAAAGCAACTTGAACTAATGATTCATCCATGGGTAAGATGGTAAATCCATATCTTTTTATCCCTTTCTTATCTTGTAAGGCATTCTTAATAGCCTCACCCAGGCAGATTCCTATATCCTCTACGGTATGATGATAATCTACTTGAAGATCTCCTTGGGCTTTTACCTCCAGATCAAAAAAACCGTGTCGGGCAAATAAAGCAAGCATATGATTTAAAAAATAAATTTCTGTCTGTAAATTACTTACCCCTTTACCATCTAAACTTATCTTCACTTCTATTTCGGTTTCCAAAGTCTTTCTTTTATATTCACCTTTTCTTTCTTCCAAAGTTATCCACCCGCCTTTCGACTATTTTTTGCTATTTTTAACTCTTTCTAACCGGTCCAAGATACAATTAACATCTTGGGCTAGTAAATCTACTCCTTCATTTAAATAAAACTTTACGGTCTCGTTTTGTAAATTAAATCCTTCTGCTAAAACTATTGCCGACAAAAAGTTTGTTTTTATTATCTCTTTATTAAAATTTTTTGCGGTAATCAAATCATCCCAAATATCACCTACATAGATCCCCAGTTTAGTTTTTAAACTGGCAGATAACCTTTTTAATCCCTGAGGATGGGGTTTTTCTAGGCCATCATCAGCAGTGATTATCTTTTCCTCTGATATAATATCATCCCAACCTAATCTTTCTAAGGCTATCCTGGCCTCCCCCCTGTTTCTACCGGTTAAGATGCCGATAGAGAAATATTGTAATAAAAAGTCTTTTTTCTTTTTATCTATAATTATTCTTTCTTGTTTTATTAAGCCTTCTGTCTTAATTAACGAGGGATAAAATCCGTAAATATTAAAACAATATTCTTCTCCCGCATAAATTTCCTGAAATATTTTAGTAATCAAATCTTTATCCCACAGACTCAATATCCATTCTTTTGCGTGCCCATCTTTCTCGATTGAATCTATTACTTTAGTTAAACCTCCTCCGTGAGATAACCTCTTAGTGATAAAAGTTTTTATATCTGGTTCTCTCATTTTAAGTTCATCTATATCCTTTGAGTTATCTTCCTTTGCCTTAATTAGGTAAAATAAAACCACGGCAGAAGTTAAATCCCAATCATCATTAAAGCCCCCGGTCATCTTAAAATATTCAATTTCTTCCGGGCCAATTAAATTTTGGGAACCCTGAAAGTGTAATATCTCTTTAAAATAAAATTGAACTGTTCGACATATAGCTCTTCTAAAAGACTCCCGCACATCAATTAAGACACCATCGATATCAAAGACAATGGTATCTACTTGAGCAAGTCTATCTAAAATCCTTTTATTTAAAACAATTTTTTCCTGAAATAAATAACCTGGATTTAATTTTTCCGAAATTAACACTAATTAATCAACTCTTTCTTAATTTATTCGACCCGTCTCTATCGTCCCATCTGTCATTCCCGTGGAAACGGGAATCTATTTTTCTTTATTCTCTGGCACCTGCGGGCACGATGCATCGTGCCCCTACAACCCACTACAATAATATTCAATTTAATCCTTCGTTATGAATTTCTTATCTCTATCGAACGGGCATGTGCCTCCAACCCTTCTAATCTGGCCAAACTCGCTATTTTTTCACTGGCTTGCCCCAATCTTTCTTTATCATAAAAAATTATGCTACTCTTTTTGGTAAAGTCTGCTACCGACAAGGGCGAAAAACATCTTGCTCCGCCGGAGGTAGGGAGAATATGATTAGGCCCAGCCCAATAATCTCCCAAAGGTTCTGGAGAATAAGCCCCTATAAATATTGCCCCGGCATTTCTTATCTCCCCTAATATCTGCCAGGGATTCTCTATCTGTAACTCTAAATGCTCAGGGGCAAAGTAATTGATAAATTCTAAAATCATTTCTTCATCTTCAGCAATAATCAACTTCCCTTTTTTCTTTAAGGACTCCTGAATAATTTCCCTTCTATTTAAATTCTTCAACTCACGCCCAATCTCTTCTTTTACTTTTTCTACTAGTGAAGCAGAAGTGGTTATCAAAATAGCCGAGGCTTCTACATCGTGCTCAGCTTGAGCAAGTAAATCACCAGCTAAATATTGAGGATTAGCTTGATCATCAGCCCAGATAAGCACTTCACTAGGTCCAGCTAACATATCTATATCTACTTCTCCAAAGACATTCTTTTTGGCTAAAGTTACATAGATATTCCCTGGCCCTACAATTTTATCTACTTTCTTTACGGTTTCCGTGCCATAAGCTAAAGCAGCTATCGCTTGAACTCCACCTAGTTTATAAATTTCTGAGATTCCTAATTCTTTAGCGGTGGATAATAAATAGGGATTCATCTTCCCCTTAGGAGAAGGAGGACTTACCATCACTATTTCTTTAACCCCGGCAATTATAGCCGGTACCGCTGCCATAATCAGAGAAGAGGGATAAACCGCGCTCCCTCCCGGAATATACAAACCCACTCTCTCGATTGGATTTACTACCTGCCCTAAAATAATACCTCTTTCGCTGGTAGTAAACCAGGAATTTTCTTTCTGCAGTAAATGATAATTAGTAATTCTATGGATAGCTTCTTTAATTATTTTCAGTAAATCTTCTTTAGTTTCTTGTTTAGCTTCCTTCCATTCCTCTGGACTGATTAATATTTCCGCTGGACTTAATTCTACCTTATCAAACTCTTTGGTAAATTCAAGCAGAGCCTGATCTCCCTCTTTTTTCACTCTTAAAATAATTTCCCTAACCTTTTTTTCTAAGTCATCTATAGAATTACCTCGATAAAATCTGTTTTTATAAATCTCCTCTATCTCCACTTTATTTTTTTTATTTAGAAAAATGATCTTGATCAATTTATATCCAACCTACCCTCCTCTTGATATTCTAAATATCCTTTACTATACCATTCCTATCCATATTTCTTAGTTATTTTTATTTATTCTCTACTCTATCCTTAATCTTCTTCTAATTCAGCTGATTCTAAAGCTATAATCTGCTCAATCTTTTTTAAAAATTCATTAATTCTTTGATGTTTAGTTTTATAACTAATCCGATTAACAATAAATTGGGCGCTAAGAGGCATTATCTCTTCCCTTATTACTAATTTATTATCTTTTAAAGTACGACCCGTAGAAACTATATCCACAATTACATCGGCTAAACCTACCTGAGGGGCTAATTCTACCGAACCATAGAGTTTAATCAATTCTACATAGATCCCTTTTTCTTTAAAATAATTTCCGGCAATCACGGGGTATTTGGTAGCTACTTTCAAACGATATCCATGGTTTTGATCATATTTTTCTTGTTTTATCTCTGCAGGAGCAGCTAATACCATTTTACATTTTCCAAATTTTAAATCTAAAAGCTTATAAACATCTTTATTCTCTTCTAATAAGACATCTTCACCTACTATTCCTATATCTGCTGCTCCGTATTCGACATAAGTAGGATTATCTTTAGGTCTGGTAATAATAAACTCAATCTCTTTTTCGGGATTAAAAAAGGTCAATTTTCTGTTTTTCTCTTCCCCACTTTTTAAATCTATTCCTAATTTTTTAAATAATTTAAGAGAAGGATTAAATAATTTTCCATTGGATAAAGCAATTACTAAATAATTAATATTATTTCCTTTACTCATAAGTTATAATTTCCTCTCTCTCGGAGATCGTTTCAATTTTTTTTACTTCTTTGGATGGGGAATTATCTATTCTTAGGATATATTTTATCCCTTTACTTCGAGCATATTTAAGTAACTCCTCCCATCCTCGTCCACTTACCTCTACTTCTACTATGCCTCCTTTTTTTCTTATTTTTTGGGCGACTAACAGAGCTTTTTTAAAATTAGCTTGATTATTTTGATAATACACTACATATTGGTCGGGTTTTCCTATCTTTAAGGAATTGATATTTTCTTTTTCTAAAGTTATCATTAATCTCTCTAAACCAATAGCAAAACCGGTGGAAGGTAGGTTTTCTCCAAATTTTAAATAGAGATGATCATATCTTCCTCCTCCACAAATCGGAAATCCCAAATATTCTGTATAACCCTCAAATATAATCCCCGTATAATAATCAAAATCACGGATAATCCCTAAATCGATTAGCACATATTTTTCTAAGTTATAATCTCTTAAAAGGTGGAAAACTTCTTTGATTTCTTCCAAAGCAGCTAAAGATAATTTATGGTTTACCATCTTCTCAGCCAGTTCTAATACTTCCTCTTTCCCTCTCAAGGTGGGTAGCTTTAAAATAAATTCTTTTTCCTTGTTCTGGATATTTTCTGAAGATAAGATCTTATCCAGTAATACAAAATCTTTATTTAAAATAGCTTCTTTAATCTCCCGTTTTTTACCTGCAGTAATTTTTATAGATTCCATAATACCATTAAAAAAATTAACTTGTCCTATATCTATAAAAAAATTTTTCAGTCCACTATTTTTTAAACATTCTATAGTTAAAGCAATTACCTCCGCATCTGCTTCTTTACTATTTACTCCGATTAATTCCACTCCAGCTTGACAAAATTCTCTTTGACTTCCCACCTTAAAATCATCGTATCTAAAAACATTACCAATATAATAAGCTCTTATCGGTTTAGATTCCTGCTGCATTTTACTCGAAACTACTCTGGCGATTGGAGTAGTCATTTCAGGTCTTAAAGCAATAATATTTCCTTCTCGATCAAAAAATTTAATCATCTCTTTTTTCATGATCGATCCTGCACCTTTGGCTAAGATTTCATAAAATTCAAAAGTAGGAGTAATAATTTCTTGATAACCCCATTGGGTAAAAATCTTACTTATCCTATTTTCTAATAGTCTCCTCTTTAAAACTTCTCCTGGCAACAAATCATTTAATCCTTTTGGAATATTCATCTACTATAACCTCTCCCTTAACCCTTGTCTTTTTCTAAATATAATTTTTATTCTTTAATGCGTTAAAGATTTAACGAATGAAATTTAGAGAAATTTTAACATTGTTTTAGAATTTTGTCAAATCTTTTCCCTTCCTCCACTTTCTCACATTGGCACTTTATGATATAATCGTTTAATGAAAAAATCAATGAATTACTGTAAGGAGTACTGATGGTTACCAGAAAAAATTTCGGGCGTACCTGGTGGGGAAATGCCTGGATAGAAGCAATGGCACGAATTGATCACGACACCAACCGCTTGCCCAGAGGTAGAAGTTATGCCAACGGTGGCAGAGTACAAGAGATTCAGATTTGTAACGGCGTTGTGAAAGCAAAAGTAAAAGGTAGACAACCAAAACCTTATCAAGTAACCATTTACTTGCAAAAATTTACCCCGGAACAATTCGCCAAAATAAAATCCTGTATCGCCGAAGATCCAGCCTTAGCCTCTGAACTGGCTTTAGGAAAACTACCGCAAGAGATGCTGAATCGGCTTGCTCAGGAAAAGATCTTTCTTTTACCGACTACCTGGAAAGAGCTTAACGCAAACTGCTCCTGTCCCGACTGGGCCAACCCCTGCAAGCACCTCGCTGCAGTCTACTATCTTATTGCTAATGAAGTGGATAAAAATCCCTTTATTTTGTTTCACCTACGAGGTGTGGAAACCAACACCCTAATGCAGGCCGCCGGTTTTGCAGAACCTACCGCGGCTGCTGAAAACGAAGAAACTTTTATCCCTTATACACAAATAAAAGTTCCCGCCAAAGGCAATAAAAAGGACAATAAAGTCGAACCTGAGTTTTCATCAATTTTAAGTTCTCTCTCTCAAGAAAAGGATAGTGCTGCCATTTTTGCCCTGCTGGAAGAATCCCCTTTGTTTTACCCCGAGGGTAATTTTAAACAAATCCTATTTAAAGCTTATCGCAATATAACAAACCGTATCAAACAATTACAGCTACTGGAAGATTTCCCCAGTTGGTTAAAGTCAAATATTTGCCTGCTCGATCCGGGAACTAAGGTCCGTCAGCCTTTATCTGAAACTTCTTTTTTTATCTTTCTCCCCAATAAAATCCCGAAAGATTTGGAAGGCCCATCAAAAATAATTACCGTTCTGCCTGTGCGTGTCTGCACCTGTCTGCGTGCGAACACGCACAGGCAGGCGCAGACAGGTCCCGAAGCCGTGGGCGGAAAGTTGGTTCTAAAAAGAAAAAAGGGGATGCTATTGCCCGCAGCAACTCTAATCGATTACTTTATAATATCACCTCTGCAACTTTCTTCTGAAGAGAGCTCCCCTGAGGTAAAATTAATCAGCATCGCGACCACTATAGCCCTGGCCCTGGCCAGGGAATCAGCATTTGTGCCACAGATAAGGAATGACCAAAAAGGTAACTTTTTTGTGCGTTATATGCCCCTTAACCAGCTGAAAGTCACTGAAAAAGCCCTGGACTTTCTGGCCGGCCTCATTCCGGTAACCTTTCTTTATCGAAAAGAAGAAAAATCTCTTCTTGTAGGGCGAGATGCCGCCAGTTCTCTTTTATCACTTATCCTGACCTATATTGTGCATCGCTTTTCCGGGATCAAAGAAAGTAATAAGCTTTGTAACACCTTTTTTAATGGGGAATATTACCAGGTTCAGGACTTTACCGAAAGGCAGACCGCCAGGGTAATTACCAACTGGCTAAGCATATTAAACTTAAGTGGGAATGAAATTTCCCCGGCAATTAGAATAGAAATACCTCAGGGTAAAAAAACTCTTTTTCAGTTACAGGTGGAGATAGAAAACAAAAAAGATCCCCTCTCCCCACTTCTCCCTTTAGCGGATGTATTTACGACAAAAAAAACTATTTTCTCACATCCCATTGAAATGGTGCGCTTTACCGTAGCCCACCAAATTTCTACAGCCTCTACTTATTTCCCGCCTCTAAAAACGGTTCTCAGCAGTAAAGGAAAGGAGTCACCCCTTATCGACCCTCTGGAAGTGGCCAGATTTATCCAAAATGGCCAACATATCTTTAATATGCTTGGCATACGCGTGATTGTGCCCAAAGAATTAAAAATACTTAGCTCGCCTCAGCTGTCTCTGGCAGCTAAGCTTAAAGCCGGCGAGAAGCAAAATATTTCTTATTTTAACCTGGAAGAAATGTTAACCTTCTCCTGGGAAGTGGCTCTGGGTGATCTTAAACTAACGCGAAAAGAATTTCTTCAGCTGGTCAAATCTGCAGCAGGGGTAGTAAAATTCAAAGAGCACTATCTGTTACTTCAGCCTGAAGAAGTAGCGCGAATAGTTAAAAAGCTAAACCAGCCCTTGCCTAAACTATCTTCTGCAGAAATAATGCAAGCATCACTAACCGGACAGACCGCCAATATTTTTTTTCATTCTGATGATCAACTCCGCAAAATGATAGATGAGCTTACCAAGTTCAAAATGGTCAAACTCCCAAAAAGCCTAAAAGCAGTGCTTCGACCCTACCAGAAGCGAGGTTTTCAGTGGCTTTACTCTAACGCTGACAAAGGGCTCGGTTCCTGCCTGGCCGACGATATGGGATTGGGTAAAACCATCCAGGCGATTGCCCTTATTTTAAAACTGAAAGAAGAGAAAAAACTGGACCATCCTGCACTGGTAATTTGCCCGACTACCCTGGTCGGTAACTGGCTGAAGGAATGCAACAAATTTGCCCCATCCTTAAAAGTTTTGACCTATCACGGACTAGAACGTCAACTTATTACCGCCCACGCCGATTTAGTCATTACCACATATGGGCTATTGCGCCGTGAAGTTGAAAAATTTAAAAAAATAAACTGGGATCTTATTATTATTGATGAAGCTCAAAATATAAAAAATGCAGATAGTAAGCAGACCAAAGCGGTTAAAGCATTAAAAGCCAGGGGCACTATCGCCTTAAGCGGAACGCCGGTAGAAAATCGCCTGAGTGAGCTCTGGAGTATTTTTGATTATTTAAACCCAGACTACCTGGGAACCCGGCAGAATTTTATGCGTCGTTTTGCTATGCCCATCGAAAAGTACCGTGACCAGAGAAAAATCGCCTTATTACAAAAAGCCACCGCTCCTTTTATTATGCGTCGCATGAAGACAGATCGTTCCATCATACAGGATTTACCGGATAAGATAGTAAAAAATGAATACTGTTACCTGAGCAAAGAACAGACTGCTATCTACCAGCGTGTTGTAGATACTAATATACAGGAAATTTCCAACAGTGAAGGAATCGCGCGCCGGGGACTTGTTTTCAAGTTAATGACCTCTCTAAAACAGATCTGTAACCACCCGGTTCACTATACCAAAAAAGGAACTGTGGTCAAGGAGCACTCGGGTAAAGCAGAGATGACCATTTCTCTACTGAAAAAGATTATATCCGCCAGGGAAAAAGTGCTCTTGTTCACCCAATACAAAGTGATGGGAAATCTACTGGTACAACTAATCCAGACAGAACTTCAGGTAGTTCCTCTCTTTTTTCACGGCAGCCTCACCCGGAAAAAACGAGAAATGATGATTGAGGATTTCCAGAACGGCAATTGCTCCCCCATTATGATCATCTCACTGAAAGCAGGAGGCACCGGCCTTAACCTGACCGCCGCAACCAACGTCATCCACTACGACCTTTGGTGGAACCCTGCCGTAGAAGCACAGGCAACCGACCGGACTCACCGTATCGGCCAAAGCAGGGAGGTATTTGTACACCGGCTTATTACTATCGGTACATTTGAAGAAAAAATTGATGAAATGATCAGCGCCAAAAAAGAGTTGGCTGAGTTAACTGTTTCTACCGGTGAAAAATGGCTCAGCGAACTCTCCAACCAGGAACTGAAAGAAATATTTAAGCTAAGCTAATTCTTCGGGATACCTTTCGCTTGAAATTTGTATGTGGAAGATGTATAATCATTGTAGATACATTTTATAGTTCATTTTTGGAAGGAAGGTACTATATGCAAACTAAGATTAAAAAATGGGGTAACAGTCTGGCATTACGAATTCCCAAATTATTGGCATCAGATGCAAACCTGAAGCTAAATAAATGGGTTAATTTATCTATAGATAAGGAGAGTATCATTATTACGCCAATAAGTGAAAAAGAATATTCGCTCGAAAAACTTTTAGAAGGCGTCACTAAAAGCAATCTTCACGGAGAATTTGATACCGGGGCACCGGTTGGAAAAGAAAACTGGTGATGGCGAGCAATTTTATTCCGCATAGAGGTGATGTGGTTTGGATAGATATGCAGCCTCAAGCCGGCTATGAACAATCCGGAAGACGTCCGGCAATCGTTCTGTCGCCAAAATCTTATAATGGTAAAGTTGGCCTGGCCTTATTATGTCCGATAACCAATCAAATAAAAGGATATCCTTTTGAAGTTATAATCCCATCTGGATCAAAGGTAACAGGTGTTGTTTTATCAGACCAGGTGAAAATCCTTGATTGGAAAATTAGAAATGCCGAATTCTGTGATAAAGTACCTGAGGCTGTGGTCCTGGAAATATTTAAAAAACTTGAGACACTGCTAAATTTTGATAGGTAGTGTTTTATTATTTTTTATTCGATTAACTAGAGTATCTTGCGTTAATATTGTTTTATGTCGCGCTCTGGCAACCTGTTCCCCAATCCAAAGATTTTGGTATTCCTTGTCAAATTTCTCGCAAAATTCTTTATTCTTCATTAAATTATCCATATAAGTTTTAGTTTTTTTCATAATAAATATCCTCAAGCTATTGTTAAAAAAGAAAACCCGCCAGGGTGCGTATTATAAAGAGGCGTAGTGGGTGTGTTATCTATAAGACGCGCTTCTTAAGCTTATTTAAACCCGCTCCTATATTAATATATTGAAATATCAAGAGGATAGTAAGATCTTAAAGCTTATGATTTTAACTAATTTATAGCAAGATGAAAGCCTTATAAAATAAGGGTTTCAAAGGCAGATGCAAAAAAACCCTCTTTTTCTGCATAATTTTAGGTCGAGTAATGGTTTTACCCCTCGAAAATGGCTTTTTTTGGCTAAATTTTCACCCCTTCAAAATCTGAAAGTGGCTATTTATAACAATGTCATTAACTTAAGAATTCAAGAACAAAAGGACATCGGAAACAACTAAACTAATAGGTGTTTCCGATG
>PFIP01000112.1 GCA_002782675.1 Candidatus Infernicultor aquiphilus | reverse complement strand
TTCCGCTTGTTTTAACCAGTAATTTGCTTTTTTATTTTCTGGTTCTAAACGTAAAACTTCCTTCCAATTACTGGCAGCTTCCTGGTAATTACCCCGCTCATAGTAAACTCTACCTAACCAATAATAAGCTGAAGAAAAATTAGGGTTGGACCTGATTGCTTGGCGATATTCATAGATAGCTTGTTCAAATAATTTTTGTTCATAAAGATTATATCCTGCTTCATAATGAGAATAAGCTTTTTCCCCGTATTTTATTGAATTCTCTACTTTATCAAAAAAATATTGAGCTCGAGGGTATTCAGGATTAATTTCTAATACTTTTTGCCAGGAAGAAAGAGAATCAACTAATCTATCTTTTTCATAAAATACTCTTCCCAACCAATAATAAGCTTCCGCCATTCCCGGATTAATTTCAACTGCGTTTTGTAAATATAAAATACATTCATCATAATCTTCTCTTTGGTAAGCAGCATATCCTAAACGATAATAGGCAAAAGCCAGTTTTTGTTCAACCTGTGGATAAATTATTTTCTTTTCTTGAATAAGTTCTATATATTTACCCCATTCTTTTGCCTCTCTATAATACCAATTAGTATATTGATAAATCTGGGCAAGATAATAATGAGCTTCTATAAAGCCCGGGTCAGCCTGGATAGCTCTTTCACCATAATCGATCGCCTCGGCCCACAATTCTTTGCTAGGATAATTAGCTCCCTGGTAATTCTTAATCGCCTCCTCCATTTTGTTTACAGCCATCTTGAGATATTCAGACGCTTCTTGGGAAACAGTCTCCCAGGCGGTTTCCTCCTGGCCCGTAGCAAAACAGAAATTAAATTCTAATAATAATCCACAAATAATTAGAGCCAAAAATAAAAATATTCTTTGATCTTTCCTCTTCATTTTTTATCTCTCCTTTACCTATAGTGTAATTTTATATTTTATTATATCATAATCCTAAATTTAGATCCAATTCTTCCCTATTTTCTAAGGCACCAAGAAGCTTATTTTTTACTTCATTAAATTGAGTAATATATTGAGAATTGATTGAAGAAGCGGCAGGAAGTTTGAGCTTTAAAAAATCTACCTTTTTTCCATTTTCGCTAATAGAAAAATCTAAATGCGGACCAGTAGCTAATCCGGTAGCTCCTACATAACCTATTATCTCTCCCTGTTTTACCTTCTGACCATTTTTTAACCCACTAGCAAAACGGGAAAGATGACCATATCCAGTCTCATAATTGTTAGGATGACGAATCTTAATATAGTTTCCATATCCATCATTCCAGCCCTTATAAATAACTGTTCCATCCCCAATAGTGGAAATCGGGGTCCCCGAAGGGGCAGCGTAGTCAATAGCTAAATGAGGCCTCCAAATTCTTAAGATAGGATGAAGTCGATTATTAGAAAAATAAGAGCTAATATATTTATAATTTAAAGGGGCTTTCAAAAAGGCTTTTCTTAGTGATTTCCCCTCTTTGGTATAATAATCTATATTTCCAGAAGGATCTTCAAATAGGACTGCGTCATGTTTACTAAGAAGTTCTCCTTCATATTGAGCGGCCAGTATATTACCCCAACGGTAGAAATCTCCTTTATATTGTTTTTCTACTAAAATTTTAAAAGCATCACCTTCTCGACATTCAGTAAGAAAATCAATTTCCCAGGCAAAAATTTCAGCCATCTGAATAGCTAATTGAGGTGCATCAGCACACTCTATCATTGATTCATAGAGAGAGCTTTTAATGGTACCTTCTATCTGCACTATTTCCTTAGGAATATCTTCCTTTACTACTTTTAAATCTTTTAAATCTGAATTAGGTAGAGGTAAAGAAATATGAAAAACATCGAAAGGAGTAGGCTCATAAGTAAATTCTTTAAGTGTGCCTGTTGGATCATATTTTAAAGAATATTTACTACCGGCAGGAATATAATTAAAATCTACCACCGACTTAATTTTGTCTTGTAAATCAAGTATTTCAGCTGCAGAGATTCCTTCTCTTATTAAAGATTCATAAAGAGTATCTCCAGCTTTTAAAATTCCATCAATGGTAATTCCTTCTAGTGGTGGTAAAGATATTTCTTCTAAGAGTGTCGGGGCACCCTTCTCTTCCCCATCTAGCGGTAAATCTGACACTACTTCTAAGGCCAGAGAAGTAGAAATAATTTCCTTGGTTTGTTTTACAGGAAACAAAGGAAGGATCTTAAAATAAATTATTCCTATAATTAATAAGAGAGCAAAAATTCCTCCAATAACTATGAATTTTCTTCGGTTTTTTCTTCTCTTCTTATAAAAAAAATAATTATGGTAAGAATAAAAATAGGAGTTTTTTCTTGGTAAAATCTTTAATATCCCCTTACATATTTATAAATTTTAAAATATTTATAACTTTATTCGGGTAGCTTAGGTATATTAGTCGCTGAAATTTTTTTAATTATGGCAGTATAACCATCATATACTTCTTTAGTAAAACATACAAATAAAATTTTTTCTACCAAATTATTTTTCTTTAAAAAATTTATAGTTTCAGTAACAGCAATTTCTATAGCATGTTTTAGAGGAAATCTGTAAGCTCCAGTACTAATGGAGGGAAAGGCAACTGTCTTAAGTTGATACTTTTTTACTAAAGTAAAACAATTTCGGTAACAATGAGCTAAATATTCATTTTCTTTATTGTTTCCACCTCTCCAGACTGGACCAACTGTATGAATTACCCATTTAGCAGGTAAATTATATCCGCAGGTTATCTTGGCTTCTCCGGTAGGACATCCATTTAATTTCCGACATTCTTCTAAAAGTTCAGGGCCAGCTGCTCGATGAATTGCTCCATCCACACCCCCACCACCAAGAAGGGAATTATTGGCTGCATTAACTAGGGCATCTACTTTTTGTTTAGTGATGTCGCCTTGAACGACCTCAATTCTATTTGGCATATTGCTCTACTCCCTATTTGCTGCAAAACAAATGAAATGTAAAGTTATTTTTTATATTTTATATAAGTATTATAAAAATATCTATCGGTCATAGAGGCAATATAATCTATTACTATTTGTTCTGATAAATTACTATTTACATAATTTGCTCCCTTATTTTTACCTCTATTAAAAATCCATTCTTTAAAAATTAGAGAATCTTCATTATCTTTTTTAAGATCCTCAGCAAATTTATTAAAAAGATATCTAAAGGCGTTTTTTAATTTGGTCTTTTTGGCTTTTAATTTTGAATTTTGATATATTCTTTCCACATTAAACTGTTTTAATTCAAAAACTCTTTCGGCAATATTAGAGGAATAGATTATTTCATCGTGATGATAGGAATTTATGATAAGATCAGTTACCAGGGAATTTATAATAGCTGTATTACTTTCTCCTAATTCTTTCTTAATTTTCTCTGGTAATTCATCTTTTTTTAAAATACCTATCCGTATTGCATCTTCTAAATCTTGTCCTACAAAAGAAATAGCATCCGACATCCTAACTACACATCCTTCCAAAGTTGCTGGCAGTATAGATGCTTTTTCACCTTGAGATTTTTTTCTATAATAGTCTATTAAATCAGCTTCGGTTTTAGATCTATTCGGTTTCAAATATTTCTCGTTTATCTCACCATCATGAGAAAGAATTCCATCTCTTACTTGAAAGGTTAAATTCATTCCTCTGCAGGAATCAGCAAGTTTATCAACTATTCTAAGGCTATGGAGGTTATGAAAAAATAAACCAATCTTTCTTTCTCGACAAATTTCCTGAAGAATTTCCTCTCCATCATGTCCAAAAGGAGCGTGCCCCAAATCATGTCCCAGGGCAATCGCTTCAATAAGGTCAAGGTTTAGTTTTATAGCCTTCCCTATTGACCTCGCGATTTGAGAAACCTGTAAAGTATGAATACTCCGATTAGATAGTTGTTCGTCAAAACTAGTAGAAAAATATATAACTTGAGTTTTCCCCACATATCTACGAAATGATCCGCTATATAATATATGATCCCGATCTCTGGAATAAGGACCTCTAAATGGATGAGCTGTTTCCCTTTCTCTTCTAGCTTGACCATTTTTTGCAGCATAAGGAGAAAGATAATTATCTTCAAAATCAAGGATTTCTTTTTTAAAGATCTCTCCCTCCATAGTTCTTCCTTCCGATTAAGAAAATTCAGTATCAAGAAATATTTTCATTTTACTTTTAATCATAGACTTATATTTTTTATTTTACAAAATTGTAATAAATTCCGCAAGTATTTTTTTCGTATCGTGTATCGAGTATTGCGTATTGCGTGAAAAGAAAGAACGGAAAGTGCTTAGGAAATAAACTTGTATTTAAAACTAACAACTAATTTAGTTGGTAAATTGGCAAATCGGGGAATCGGTGAATTGACTAATTGGCGAATTAATTCCTATCCTTTCACTGACCCGGCTAAAATACCTCTTACAAAGTAACGCTGTAATCCTAAAAATAGAACTAAAGGAAGAACCATAGAAACAAAGGCTGCAGCAGTAAGAAGCTCCCAATCCTGACCATAAGAACCGACTAAAGCGCTTATTCGTACCGTAAGAGGAGCAACCGCTGGGGTTCCTCCTAGATAGACTAAGGCTACTAAAAGATCATTCCAAACCCATAAAAATTGAAATATAGTAACAGAAGCAAGTGCTGGAACAGAAAGAGGTATTACTACTTTAAAAAATATTTGAAAAGAAGTAGCACCATCTATAGAGGACGAATCAAATAACTCACTGGGCAGCCCAGAAATAAAATTATATAATAAATATATTATCAGAGGGAGACCATAACCAGTATGGGCTAACCAGATTCCCGGAAAAGTACCAGCCATCCCTAACTTATTAAAAATTCGAAGGACAGGGATCATAGTCATCTGTAGAGGAACTACTAATAAACCAACTAAAATTATAAATAACAATCTCCGTCCAGGAAACTCCATCCAGGCAAAGGCATAAGCAGCAAAAGAAGCAATTAAGATAGGAATAATTGTAGCGGGTATAGTAATTAATAATGAGTTTAAAAAGGCTTTACCTATACCAATTTTAACAATAACTTCTTGATAATTTTCTAAAGTATGCCAGGTAAAGTTAAATGGGTGCTCAAAGATAGTCCACCAACCCGATGCGGCAACATCAGCCGAAGGTCGAAAAGAAGTTACTAATAAACCAACGCTGGGTAGTATCCATATCAAAGCTATAATAATTATCACTAAATTAAGTGGTACCTTTGAAAATGTTGAAATTAACTTCTTCATCATCTTATAGCCTCCTGCTCCCTAAACCGTTGGATATTAATTATTATCATAGGAATTATGAGTACTAATAAGATAACTGCGATCGCACTTGCTCGACCATAATTCCTAAAAATAAACATTTCTTTATACATTCGGTTAGCAATAACCTCAGTATTAAAATTTCCATTAGTCATTACATAAACAATATCAAATACTTTAAGAACATTAATTATCATAGTAGTAGCTACCACAGCAAGAGTAGGTTTCATTAGAGGTAAAATAATTTTCCAGAATATTTTAAATTCGTTAGCACCATCCACTCGTGCTGCTTCTAAAAGTTCTCGAGGGATACTTTTATAACTTGCTGATAATATTACCATGCAAAACCCGGTCCATATCCATACCCCGACTATTATTAGACCTAGATTATTCAACCAAGGTTTTTGGATTAACCAGGGTAAAGGTTCTAAATTTAACGCTGCACGAATTGCATTAAGAATCCCGGTTTGAGCAGCCGAAGCAGGTCTATAGTCATAGACAAACTTCCAAATTACTCCCGCACCTACAAAGGAAATAGCCATAGGCATAAATATTAAAGATTTTATAATTGACTCATATTTAACTCGATCTACTAATACGGCTATAATTAATCCTAAAAATACCGTTAAGGGAACAAATACTATTACCCATAGGGCATTATTTCGAAAGGAAGTAAGCATAATTTCATTAGTAAAACAATAAAGATAATTCTTTATACCCACAAATTTTTCTGAATTATAGTTAAACAGGGAAATATAAGTAGTGTAAATTGAAGGATAAATTAAAAAAAAGGTTAATAAAAAGACTGCCGGTGTAATATATAACCAGGGGGTAATTTTTCTCGTACGCATTACAAAAGACTTTCCCTTCTGTTAATTGACTTATTAAAATATTTTAATTGTATATAATTTCCTTTTTTAACCCCTACCCAGACCCTCCCCCTTCAAGGGGGAGGGTAGGGAGGGAGTGTTAACTCGTTGTATTTGCTAGTTTACTTTTACTATTTCCGATAAGCATCTAAGGCAGTGGTTTCGATAGTCA
>PFIP01000034.1 GCA_002782675.1 Candidatus Infernicultor aquiphilus | reverse complement strand
AAAATACTTTTTGCAAGAATCTATCGGTAACCATCATCTGATTTGCAGAGGAGACTACAGTAAATTGATAAGAGAATTCTTTAAATGGTAAAATATTGTAGTTAAGGTCAGGAGTTGAAAGTGTGTCAAAGGACCGTCCCCTGACACACTCGAAGGAGGAGAAAATAATGGGTGATATTATGCGGCCACTTCCATTTAAGCAGCTACTTCACTGGATAATTGAGGAATATCGATCACAGCAAACAATTTTTGGGATACCGGAATCTCAATTTTTTAGAAAAAAAAACCGAAAAAGTATTCAGATATTTGATGAAAAATGCGATACCCCTATCGGACCTGCAGCAGGACCTCATACCCAGTTAGCTCAGAATATTATTACTGCCTATTTGGTCGGGGGGCGTTTTTTTGAGCTGAAGACGGTACAAAAACTTGACCGTCTGCAATTTGAGAAGCCCTGTATCGATGTAAGAGATGAGGGTTACAATACCGAATGGTCTACCGAACTTTCTTTGGAACAGGCCTATGATGAGTATGTCAAGGCCTGGATACTGCTTTATTTTATAGAGTCAGTTTTTAATATGCGCTTTACTGATCAGCAATCTTTTGCTCAGCAATCTTTTATTTTTAATATGAGTGTTGGTTATGACCTGGAGGGAATCAAAACACCGGGTATGGATTCGTTTATTGATAACTTAGCCGATGCCTCCGGGCATCCGGTATTTAAGCGTCACCTAAAGGAATTAGATTCTTTTATTCGGGAAACAAACTTTCCGGAAGCTCTACCTATTAAAGGAAAGATGGAAAGCTGGCAAAATATTCCCAGTATGATTTCACCTCATATCACTCGTTCGGTGACTCTTTCTACCATGCATGGATGTCCCCCCGAAGAGATAGAAGCGATCAGTAGATATCTTATGGAGAAAAAAAAGCTCCACACCTTTGTAAAGTTGAATCCGACTCTCCTCGGCTACCAACCGGTCAGGAAAATACTGGATACCCTTGGATTTAACTATATAATCCTTAAGGAATCTACCTTTACTAATGACCTGCAGTGGGATGATGCCATCGGGATAATTAAGCACCTTTCTAAATTAGCCACTGACTGCGGCCGTAATTTTGGTATTAAGCTCTCCAATACCCTGGGGACGGTAAACACCCTGGGTATCCTTCCAGGAGAGGAGATGTACCTCTCCGGACGTATTCTCTTTCCCATTACCATTACTCTGGCTTCCCGCTTGTCGAGTGAGTTGGGAGGAACTCTCCCTATGTCCTACTCAGGAGGGGCGTCTCAGTTGAATATCCTCCAGATCTTTGAAACCGGGATTAAGCCCATTACAGTAGTCACTGAGCTGTTAAAGCCAGGTGGTTATCTGAGAATGACCGAAATGGCCCGAAAATTAGAATCAATGCTTGAAGAGAGTAGACCGCCTAATCTTATCGATCTAGAAAAGCTTAACCGTTTAGCCGAAGAAACCCTCCAAAAAAATTATTACCGGAAAGATTGGAGAGGTACAAAGAAGGTTTTCGTTGACCGGGAATTGCCCCTGACCGACTGCTATATAGCTCCCTGTGTTCTCTCCTGCCCAATCCATCAGGATATTCCGGAGTATATTCGGCTGGTAGGAGAGGGACAGTATGATAGGGCTCTGGAACTTATTTATTTAAAAAATCCTCTTCCCCAGATAACCGGATATATTTGCACTCATCAATGTATGTACAACTGCACTCGTCTTGACTATGAAGAACCGGTCGGTATTCGCGAGGTGAAGAGGATTGCCGCTGAGCATGGGAAGGTCGCCTACCCTATTAAAAGTAAAAGCCGCAGTGCGGTTAAGTGGTTGGATACGAAAGTAGCGGTTATCGGAGCAGGACCAGCAGGGCTAGCGGTAGCTTACTTTCTGGCTAAAAGCGGATTCAGGGTGACTGTATTGGAGAAGCAGGATTCTCCTGGTGGTGTAATAAGCCATACCCTGCCTTATTTTAGGATTCCTGGGGCTGCTATTAAGAAAGATATTTCGGGTATCCAAGCACTGGGGGTAGATTTCAAATTTGGAGTATCAGCAGAATTTTCTATTAATGATATGCATAAAGAAGGATTTACCTATATTTTTATAGGAATCGGCGCGGAAGTTTCGAGGAGACTGCAGCTAACCGGGGATGTGGATAATAATAATGTTTATGAAGCCCTGGATTTTTTAAGGTCTTTTAATAAAAATTTAGGAACTCTTGGAACTCTTAACCTTGGCCAGAGTGTAGCGGTGATAGGGGGAGGAAATACCGCCGTAGACAGTGCACGATCAACCCTGAGGATAACTGGCGTTAAGAAGGTTTTTATCATCTACCGCCGTACTGAACAGGAAATGCCAGCAGATAGAGAAGAGTATAAGCGAGCTCTGGAAGAGGGAGTCATTTTTAAGCCCCTCTTATTGCCGGAATCATTTTCAAAAACTGGTATCTTGAAATGCCGCAGGATGACTTTAGGCACTCTTGATTCCAGTGGTCGCCGGAGTCCTGTCCCCACTGAGGAGACTGAGGAGATAGCTGTAGATGCTGTGATTAGTGCTATTGGAGAATACACCGACCCGAAGTTTTTAACCGCTCAAGGGTTAAAACTTGGGGCAGACAGTAGACCTTATGTAGACCCAGAAACCCTGGAAACTAATCTTGAAAATGTTTTTATAGGTGGTGATGCCCTTCGTGGTCCCTCCACCGTGGTTGAATCTATTGCGGATGCCCGAAAGGTAGCCGAGGCTATAGCCAGAAAAGAGATACCAAACTGGAAGGGTAGGGATAAGGATTTCAAATTAGGTTTGGATAGGAAACGGCAGGTTTTAGAGATTTATAATAAAAAGGGTCGCCTCATCCCGGCTCAAATATCCCAAGATGATAGAGTAATAGCTGAGAATGAAGCCGGGCGGTGTCTGGAGTGTAATATTATTTGTAACAAATGTGTCGATATCTGTCCAAACCGGGCGAATCTGGCGATCGCGATTGATGAGAAAGAGGGCTTTCATGACACCTATCAGATTCTCCATCTTGACGCCTGGTGCAATGAATGTGGAAACTGTGGCACCTTCTGCCCCTACAATGGTTTACCCTATAAGGACAAGCTGACTCTTTTTTCTACTAGGGAAGACTTTAAGAACAGCACCAATAATGGCTTTGTTATTACCGGTCCTTCTAATGATAAGTTAATGACCTTAAGGTTAAAAGATTATCTAGGGGAAATGAAAATTAATAAAAACAATGAACTAATAATACCTGCAGATTTTAAATATCCAAATAATTGTGATCTTAAGGAACTTAAAAAAATTTTCCTGATAATCAGCACGGTATTAAAAGATTACCATTATTTAATCAATAGTTCAGTAAGTTGAGTAGTAGAAGGATGTAGGGGCGTATTGCCTGCCTGTGCGTGTACGCACGCAGACAGGCAATACGCCCCTACCAAGGGCAATCTATAACTCATAACTTATAGGTATGTAAGATAAGGCAGAGCTTGTAAATTGTAAAAGGGTTTTGTAGGTGGTAATATATATATATATCGAATCAGGAGCTGGAGGATTTAGCTTATGGAAGCATCATTCGGAGATTTAAAGAAGGGCCAAAAAAACTGCCAAAGGACCGTCCCCTGTCAGTATTTTGCTCCTCAGAAGATAGAGGAAGCTTTAGAAATTTTATCTAAATACGGAAAAGAAATTAAAATAATTGCTGGAGGAACCGATCTATTAGTGCAATATTATGATCGACTTTATGAGGTTAGTGCTTGGTTAGATTTAAAAAATATTGAGGAATTAAAAGAAATTAAAATAGATCAGAATCAAATAGAAATTGGAGCTATGTCTACTCATACTCAATTAGAAAGTTCAGCAGATATTAAAAGATATTATCCAATTTTAAGCCAGGCTGCTTCCGATATTGGTTCTCCTCAAATTAGAAATCGAGGAACTATCGGAGGGAATATTGTAAACGCCTCTCCAGCAGGTGATCTTTTACCCGCTTTAATAGCTTATAGGGCACAATTTAAATTAGTTTCCCATAAAGAAGAAAGTATAGTTTCTGCTGAAGATTTTTTTCTTGGTCCTAAAAAAACCATCTTAAAATTCGAACAATTATTATCTAAGATTATTATTCCAATTCCAGAGCAAAATACTTATTCTAGTTGGATTAAAATTGGAAAAAGAAAAGCTTTAATGGTGGCTACTGTGTCATTGGCTTTAGTCCTAAGTATGGCCGAGGATAATAAAATTATTCAGGAAGTAAAAGTCTGTCTCGGCTCTGTAGCCTCAACCCCTTTTGAAATAATGGAAATAAGAGAAAAAATGATCGGTCGGCAATTTAAGCAGTTAGATTTTAATGAATTAGGCCAATTAGTAGAAGATAGGATTTCACCTATTGATGATATTAGGGGAACCAAAGGGTATCGCCAAGAGGTAACTAAAAATATAATGATTAATGCCCTGGAAAAGATACAGGAAACCTGGGGGCAATCACAGAATGACTAAATTAAAGATAGAACTAATGGTTAATAGGAAGAAAAGAAAAATAGAAATAACTCCTTCCACCCGCTTAATAGACTTATTAAGAGATGATTTACAGCTTACTGGAACTAAAGAAGGATGTGGAAAAGGTGAATGCGGGGCCTGTACCGTAATTATGAATGGTGAGTTAGTGGCTTCCTGCTTGGTATTAGCTCCTCAAGCAGATGGGGCAGTTATTACTACTATTGAGGGCCTAGGAAGTAGTGATCATTTAGATCCTATTCAAGAGGCTTTTATAGAGAGCGGTGCAGTTCAATGTGGGTTCTGTACCCCGGGGATGATCTTAGCGGCCAGGAGATTATTGGAAGAAAATCCCCATCCTGATGAAGAAGAGATAAAACGGGGTATTTCTGGTAATCTTTGTCGCTGCACTGGCTATCAAAAGATTATCGAGGCTATTAAGTTATCTATAGCTCGATTATCTAAGAGTGATAGCGGAAAGGCTAAATAAGATGAGTGAAAAATATATCGGTAAAGATATTTTAAAAGTGGATGTCCAGGATAAAGTAACTGGGAAAGCTTTATATCCTGACGATATTTATTTCAAAGATATGTTATATCTCAAAATTAAAAGAGCCACTTATCCTCATGCTTATCTACGTAAACTTGATTTAAGTAAAGCAGAGAAATTACCAGGAGTGGTTAGGATTATTTCCGCTGCTGATATTCCTCAAGTTAAAAATTTTGGTTTAATGATCAAAGATCAGCCCGTCTTAGTGGGAATCGGCCAAAAAATGCGTTATATGGGAGATGCTCTGGCTATAGTTATCGCTGAGAGTAAGGAAGTTGCTTCTAAAGCAGTTAAACTGATCGAGGTGGAAGTAGAAAAATTAGAAGTAATATCCGATCCCTTGCGAGCTATGGATAAGAATGCCCCTCTTATTCATCAAGATGGAAATATTCTGGCTACCCATTATTTGGAAAAGGGTGATATAAAAATGGGTTTTGCAGAAGCTGATCTTATTGTAGAGAAAGAATATAGAACCAGTTTTTTAGACCATGTCCCTCTTCAAGTTGAAGCAGGAGTGGGAATTTATGATAAAAAAAGTGGAGTTATTACGCTCTGGGTTGCCACCCAGTGGCTGCACGATACCCAGGCAGATATTGCCCAATCCCTCGGTCTTTCCAAAGAAAAAATAAGGATAATTCAGCCGGTTATCGGTGGAGCCTTTGGCAAGAAAGAAGATATTTCGGTGCATATTCATCTTGCCTTAGCAGCTATAGAAACCAAGAGGCCAGTTAAATTGATATATAGCAGAGAGGAATCAATGATTGCTCAATCCAAAAGACATCCTTTTATTATCAGAGCAAAAACAGGTGCCACCAAAGAGGGTTATTTAACTGCCTGGCAGGCTTTCGTAATCGGTGATACCGGAGCCTATGCCTCCAGTGGTCCGGCAGTGGTTCATAAAGGTATGTACCATTGTACCGGGCCTTATAATGTAGCTAATGTTAAAGGTGTAGCCTATACTGTTTACACTAATAATACTTATGCCGGGGCGATGCGTGGCTTTGGTACCACTCAGATGGCTTTTGCCTATGAGTCTCAGATGGATATTTTAGCCCACCAATTGGGGATTAACCCAGCTCAATTCCGTTTGCAAAATGCTTATGAGATAGGCTCTTCTACACCTAATGGCCAGATATTAACCCATAGTGTAGGGGTAAAAGAGACTATTAAAGAAGCACTAAATATGGCTGGCTGGAAGGGGGAAGCACAATGAAAAGAAAGGGCAGAGGAATGGCCACCATTATGTTTGGTTTTGGTTATGGAGAAGGATTCCCTGACCACTCCATTGCTTCAGTAGAGATTGAAGAGGATGGGAAGATTTTGATTAGAACTGCCGCAGCTGATGTTGGTCAAGGTATTTTAACTACCATTACCCAAATTGCTGCCGAGGTTTTAAAGGTGAAACCAGAAGCAATCCGTATTATTCCCGGGGATACCCATTTGACTAAAAATTCCGGCTCTTCTTCCGCAACTCGACAGACCTTTTTTACCGGCAATGCGGTTAAAATAGCCTCTGAAGAATTGCTTGGTATAATATATCATTACGCCAGTTTGGAATTTAAAAGTAATCATGTTGAATTAGGAATAAAAGATGGTTATATTTTTAGAAAGGGTAATCCGAATACTAAATTAAGTTATTGGGAATTAGCAGAAAGGGTAAAAGCAAGAGGGGATAGTTTGAAGGCAGAAGCAACTTTCTTTCCCCAAACTGATAAGCCAGATTTAAAAACCGGACAAGGCAAAAAAGTATACCTAGCCTATACTTTTGTTACCCAGATTATTGATTTAGAAGTTGATACAGATACTGGAATGGTGGAGGTATTAAAGGTTTATACTGCGGCAGATATAGGTAAAGCCATAAATCCTCAGAATGTAGAAGGGCAGATAGAAGGGGGTACCGTCCAGGGAATAGGTATGGCCTTAATGGAAGAGCAGGTTATTAAAGAGGGAATCACTTTAAATCCAGATTTAACCAGTTATTTAATCCCCACTTCTATGGATACCCCTCACTTTACTACTCGATTAATAGAGAATGAAGATTCCGAAGGACCTTATGGGGCAAAAGGAGTAGGAG
>PFIP01000086.1 GCA_002782675.1 Candidatus Infernicultor aquiphilus | reverse complement strand
CTGATCTCCAGGCCGTAGTAACCCCTTCAAGGCAAGATTTAACGCCTCAGTTACATTTAAAGTAAAGATAATTCTCAAGGGATCGTCAACATTAAACAACTCGGCCAAACTTTCTCTGGCCTGATAAAGTATACGTGCAGACTCAATAGAAAGACGATGGCTAGAGCGTCCAGGGGTGGCTCCTATCTTTTCTAAAAAATACATCATTGCTTGCCCTACCTCTTTCGGCTTGGGATAAGAGGTAGCAGCATTATCTAAATAAATCATTATTTTCCCTTTCCAACTTTTTTCTTTCTACCTGGAAATGATGAGTAAATATTCTTCACCCTCTTCTTTTATCTCTACTTTCCAATCTGTATTTGTAGCCATTCGAGTAATATTATCTTTAGAGGTTCCGGTATCTACTAAGACTTCCAAAATTCCCTTTTTCATCTCCAATAGCTTATTTCTAACTGCAACTACGGGAAGCGGACAGGAAAGTCCTCGAACATCGATACTTTGATTCATTTTTTATCCTCCATTTTCTTTTTCCCTAAATTACTCATGCTAAAGCCAATAACCAGACAGATGATCAATCCCACAATAACTGAAGCCGGCCCCCAAAGACCGGGACCTTGGGCAGAACTAGCCGTAGCAAAATTATGAGCAAAGGCTGCACCTGCGATCATCCCCAGGACAAATACAGCGGCATCTGCATCGCCTTCGCCAGAAAGAAAGAGTTGGCGACCGGGACATCCCCCAGCTAAAGTAAAAGCCAACCCTGCTAAAACCATACCCCCAAAATTCCACCATTGATTAGTATGAGCAATGGGTTGACCCTGAAAACCAGGGTGAAACTGCTTTAAGATTAGATTGCTTACCAAAGCAGCTAATAATAGACTAATAACCCCCGTAAATAGATAAGTATCCTTAATAAGGATCACATCTCGAACGGCTGCTACAGTACAGAATCTGGTCCTTTGGGCTAAAAATCCTATTACCATAGCCACTAACAAAGCGATAAAGAGAGGAGCATGTTGCGAACCTGGTCCTTGACTACTAAAAAAAACTGCTCCGGAAGGTAATTGTGGTCGAAAAAGAAGTAAAAGAAAAAGCCCCATCATTATAAGGGGCATAATCCAACCAACTAAAGGATAAGTCCTTTGATTACGACCTAAATTATAACCTGATTTAATAAAAAATATCCCTACCCAAATGCCGGTGATTAGTCCTGCTAAACCAAAAAGGGCATTCCCATCACCCCCGGCTAACCGGAGTAAAGTCCGCCAGGGGCAACCTAAAAAGACTAAGGCTCCGATCATCGCTAAAAACCCTAAGACAAACCGCAGGAGTGGGGCCGAACCACTACGAGCTTTAAACTCTTTAAAGATTAAGGCGGCTATCAAGGAGCCAAAGACAAAACCAATAATCTCGGGACGGATATATTGAACCACCGCTGCTCGATGCAAACCTAAAGCACCGGCAATATCTCGCTCCATACAGGCTACACAGATCCCCATATTGGCTGGATTTCCTAATTTTTGCAAAACTGTCGCTGATATTCCAATAAATACACCAATAAAAATAATATACTTTCTGAAACAAAAAAATTTTTTTAACATATTTTAATCCTTTCTTTACTCTTTGATTTGATAACCTCTCCTATAATCTTACTTTCAGTAAAACCTTCCTGATGTAAAAGTTTTATAGCTTTTTCTACCTGTTGGGGGTCAATAGAAATAAGTAACCCTCCCGAAGTCTGTGGGTCATAAAGAACAATCTCCTTCTCAAAAGATAAATTAATATTTTTTTCTGCTATACAAGAATAAATCTTTCGATTCTTCATCGCTCCTTCTGAGACCATACCAGTATTAACATAATCATAAACTCCTTCAATTACAGGAATATCTTCAAACATTATTTTTGCTCCTAATTCTTTTCCGCTTAATAACAACATCTCGCTAAGATGCCCAACTAAACCAAAGCCCGTAACATCGGTAAGACTATGAATATTCAATTCTAATAACTCCTGGGAAAGTTTGTTTAGTTTAGTCATCCAAAAAACTGCCTTATCTACTACTCTTTTCTCGGCAATTTCTCCCTTAATAGCGGTGGAAATTATACCTACCCCCAGGGGTTTAGTTAGGATGAGGAAATCCCCTACTTCAGGTGTATTATTATAAATTACTTTCTTTGGGTCAACTAATCCTACCACGGCTAATCCATACTTTGGTTCTTTATCATTTAATGAATGACCTCCTGCCAAGATTCCACCCGCTTCTGCAACTTTATCTGCCCCTCCTCTTAATATCTCTTCCAACAGATTATATTTTTTCTCTTCTTCAGGGAAACAGACAATATTCAATGCCATAAGGGGTCTTCCACCCATAGCAAATACATCGCTTAAAGAATTGGTAGCAGCAATCTGCCCAAAGACGTATGGATCATTAACTAGAGGAGTAATTAGATCTAAGGTAAATACAATCCCCGTATTTTCATCTAATTTATAAACCGCTGCATCCTCATTATGCTCAAAACCAGCCAGCAATCTTTTATCTTTGGTTTGCTTAATTTTACTTAAAAAATTCTCTAAATCTTTGGGATTTATTTTTGCTGCACACCCGGAGGCTCTGGTCATCTGCATTAATTTCTCTATCATTTTTCCTTCCCCTCCCCAATTAGTTTATTACTTTTCTTCATTACCTGAATAATCTCCGCAATGATACTCACTGCAATCTCTTCCGGAGTTTGAGCTCCGATATCCATCCCAATGGGGGCATGAACTTTTTTAAGTTCTTGTGTTGATACCCCTTGTTCTTCTAAATTTTTAAAGACAGTTGCATTTTTTTTACGACTACCAATCATCCCAAGGTAAGCTGCATCTGATTGTATTACTGAAGCAAGCACCTCTTGATCCTGCAAGTGTCCTCGGGTCACAATGACAATATAGGTAGAAGGTGTTATCTTAACCTGTTTTAAAGCCTTACCTATCGACTCTACTATTATTTCATCTGCTTCAGGAAATCTTTCTTTGCTGGCGAACTCCTCTCGATCATCAATAATTACTAATCTAAATCCCACCATCTTGGCCAATTTTGATAGACAAACCGCAATATGTCCTCCTCCAAAAATCATTATCTCTTCTTTGGGGCGTAGAACATCCACAAATAACATCATATCACCACCACAGATTACCCCTTCATCCAAGGCAGCCTCTTCTTTGGTTAAATGATAACTTAAAAGCCGTCCCTTTCCATCTCTTAGAGCCTGTTTCGCTTCTTTAATTACTCTGGCTTCGGTTATCCCGCCTCCTATAGTACCAGCTATTAAACCTTCCTTATTCACTAACATCTTTGCTCCTACTTCCCTTGGTGTCGACCCTTTAGCTTCAACAACCGTAACTAAGGCGATTGTTTCGCCTTTATCGATTCTCTTTAAGGCTTCTTTTAAAATCTCTAACATCTTGCTTTTACTCCTTTAACAAAAATTTAATTCTCCTAAAAATAATAAAATCCTTTTAAATTTCCTTAAAAACCTGAATTGCTTTCTTCCTTAATCCTACCATAATTTCTTTACCCCTTTGCAAATTCAATTTTAGATATGTATATGCCGGCACTATTATTTCAAAATCGTGTTCGCTGCCATAAATGGGTAATGAATTAAATATCCTAAAATATAGAGTGTATGTCGCACCATGAGAAATCGAATCAACAATCCGACCTCTAAATAAATTATCTCTTAGCTCTTCTTTAATTGGACGACCTTCTCTAATAATTTTTATCTCCTGAGGACGGATACAAAACCTTATTTTACTACCTTCAGCAAATTCCTCCTTAAACCGCGCGGTTATAGTGTAACCTTTCCATCTTATTTTAATATTATCTTCTTTTCTATTTATTGAAATTATTCTACCATATAAAATATTACTAATACCCAAAAAAGAGGCTACTTCAAAACTATTACAATGGTAAAATACATCTTCACGGCTACCGCTCTGTTCTATATATCCATTAATTAATACAATTACCTTCTCTCCAAGCGTAAATGCTTCTTCAAGGTCATGCGTAATATGAACCGTTGTTTTATTTGTCCTCCGATGAAAGCGTAACATTTGAAGCCAAAGGTTCCTCTTTAAATTTGCATCCAATGAACAATAAGGTTCATCAAGAAGAAGAAAATAAGGATTAATAATAAACGCTCTCGCTAACGCTACTCGTTGCTTTTCACCTCCACTTAAGGTGGAAGGTAAACGATATAACAGGTGTTTTATATTAAGGGAATCTGCAACATCCTCCACATCTGTTTTTATTTCATCAGCCGTAAATTTTCTCAGTCTAAGGCCAAAACTAATGTTACGATAAACATTCATAAAAGGAAAAAGCGCATAATCCTGCGGTAAATATCCTATATTCCTTTCTTCAGGTGGTATATCTGTAACTTCACGTCCATTTAAAAAAATTCTTCCTCTGTCTGGTTTCCTCAATCCTACTATACATTCCATAAGAAGGGTTTTACCTGCACCAGATGGGCCTAAGAGGATACAATATTGGCCATCCTCTACACTAAAATTTATATTCTTTAGTTTAAAATTTCCCAAATTTAGACAAAAATTTTCCACTTTTATCATAGCAATATTCTCCTTGTAATACAACGAAAAGCCAAAAGAACAAATACTGCTAACCCCAAGAGTATCAATATAACAACCACCGCTTGATAAACATCTGCCTTCGCAAAACTCAAAAATATAGCGATAGGAAGAGTCTCGGTTTTCATTGTACTCGCCC
Source organism: Candidatus Infernicultor aquiphilus (assembly GCA_002782675.1). GTDB lineage: Bacteria > Atribacterota > Phoenicimicrobiia > Phoenicimicrobiales > Phoenicimicrobiaceae > Infernicultor > Infernicultor aquiphilus. The sequence continues at coordinate 1,709 of PFIP01000086.1, read as the reverse complement.
CTGCTAACATAAGTGTTGCCCCAAACTCACTAATTGCTCTCGCCCAAGTCATAATAAATGCTGCAATGATACCGCTCTTCGCCATCGGAAGGGTAATATTAAAGAATGCTTTAATCTTATTTGCGCCAAGGGTACGGGCTACATCCTCACATCGAATATCAATACCATCAAAAATCGACTTTAAAAGCCGCGCAGCAAGAGCAAATACTACTGCAACCTGGGCAAATACAATACCTTTCACCTCAAAGGTAAAGCGCGTAATATTATCTTCAATAAATTTACCTAATGTAGTATTATTAAAAAAGATCAATAGTACTGCACCTGTGGCCATAGGTGATAGAATAACAGGTATATCAATCAGGGTATCAATTATATCTTTCCCCCAAAAATTTAATCTCGACAGAGCAAATGCTGTTGGAATAGCCATCATCATCGAAATACCTGTTGCCACTGTAGCAGTTATCAAACTTAATCTCATAGAAAATAGAACTTCATTCGAAAAAAATACATTAGACAATCTCTTCCAATGGATATAATCAATAACTGAAAACAACAATAGCCCTATAAATAGTATAACTACTACCAGGGTAGAAATAATTGCCATATTAAATAAAGTGTTACTATTTATCTTTCTCGGCATATTTTTACTTTCCTACAGGAGATACATAATCAGCAGGTAATTTATATTCTCCACCAATAGAGGCCCCGGGAGCAAATTTTCGAGCCTCTTTCTCAGTCGAAAGATAACCCCATTTAGTAAAAATTTGTTGCCCTTCAAGGCACTTTAAAAACTCAATAAATTGTTTTGCTTCTTTAGGATGTTCACTAAAAGTAGAAATTGCTGCCGGAATATAGGCCAGTCGAGGCACTTGGTCAGGTTTTAAGAATATCACCACAGTGGTTTCGGAATTCCATTTTGCAAATACTTCCCATCCCATAATAGCATCGACAGCTTTCATAGGAATAAGGGCTGCAGTCATACTGCAACTCCCACCAAGAGTAACAATATTTTTACTTACCTTATTAAGAAGCCCCTCTCTTTCTAAAATTTCATAAGCATATAAGCCTACACATACAGATTCTGGGTTACCAATGGCAACACGGATACCCTCTTTCGATAGATCATAAAGCCCCTGGATATTTTTCGGGTTTCCCTTCTGTACAAGTATTGCCGGAACCAGATAGGCAATTATCTCTACATTCTGATTAACATCTACAACACCATCGTTCACTGCTTTAACCATGTAATCAGGAGACCCAGGGATATAGATATCACCTCTCTTGCTCATCTTCATCTGTGATAACATTTCGCCCGAACCAGAAAAATATAGAACTACTCTTATTCCACTTTTTTCTTCAAATAGCTTTGCACACTCTTCCATTGCCGGTTTTGAAGCAGAACCACAAAAAGCCAAAATCTCTACTTTCTTTTCCTCTGCATAACTAACTATCCCCCATACAAGCATTAACACTATTATTAATATTAGTACTAAACTAAATCGTTTCATTGTAACTTCTCCTTCCTTATTTCTCATTCTCATTAAACTATAACTTTACAGCAATCCTGCCTCCTTTTATAGATGACGCTTCCATGAATTTTCTGACCGGCGAGACGCCTGTCCTACGTATATTTTATAGAGAGATTTTCTAAATTATACGTTATACTAACATAAATATAACGGAATGTAAAAAAATTTTTATTATCTTTT
>PFIP01000096.1 GCA_002782675.1 Candidatus Infernicultor aquiphilus | reverse complement strand
ACCATCGATGTAGGACAAAAAAATGATTTAGAATATATAAAAGAGAAAGCTATTCAAATTGGAGCAGTTAAATCTTATGTTATTGATGCTAAAGAGGAATTTACCCAAAAATATGTTTTGCCTGGACTTCAAGCCGGGGCTATTTATGAATCAACTTATCCTTTAGCTACTGCCTATTCCCGACCTCTAATTGCTAAAATTTTAGTTGAGGTTGCGGAGAAAGAAAAGGCAGAGGCTATTGTGCATGGCTGTACCGGTAAAGGTAATGATCAGGTGAGATTTGAAGTATCTATTGCGGCCCTGAACCCTCAATTGCAGGTAATTGCTCCAGCAAGGGAATGGGGATTTACCCGAGAAGAAGAAATTAAATATGCTAAAAAATATCAGATTCCTGTTCCGGTAGATATAAATAATCCCTATAGTGTAGACCAGAATTTATGGGGCCGGTCTATCGAATGCGGGGTATTAGAAGATCCCTGGAAAGAACCACCCGAAGAAGTCTATAAATGGACGGTAAATCCAGAAAATGCTCCTGATCAACCAATTTATTTAGAAGTATATTTTGAAAAAGGAGTACCACAGAGCATTGATGGAGAAAAACTATCTTTAGTAGATTTGATCCTTAAATTAAATGAAATCGGGGGAAAAAACGGAGTAGGCAGAGTAGATATGGTAGAGAATAGATTAGTAGGAATTAAGTCTCGAGAAATTTATGAGTGCCCAGCAGCTACTATCTTACTAAAGACCTATCAAGCTTTAGAAGGATTGGTTTGTCCTAGAGAATTATCTCATTTTAAACCATTTATTTCTAAAAAATATGCTGAACTAACTTACTATGGTCTCTGGTATTCTCCCTTAAAGGAGGCTCTGGATGGTTTTGTAAAAGTTATTTCGGAGAAAGTAACCGGAACCATAAGAGTTAAATTATTTAAAGGTAATTGCGTAGTAGTAGGAAGAAAATCTGAAAATTCTCTCTATGATTTTAATTTGGCTACTTATGCTCAGGGAGATACTTTTAATCAAAATTTTGCTAAAGGATTTATTGAGCTTTGGGGCTTACCAACTAAAGTATATGCTTCGGTGAGCAGGGGGGAGGATTAAGGTAGGGGTGAAAAATATGGAAAAACTGTGGGGTGGAAGATTTAAAAAGACTATAAATAAAGAGATGGAAGAATTTATTTCTTCTTTATCTTTTGATAAAAAATTAGTCAAGTATGACCTATTAGGGAGTATCGCTCATGCTCAGATGTTAGGAAAATGCAAGATTATCACTAAAGAAGAAACAGATAAAATCGTGGAGGGATTAAAACAAATCCTAAAAGAAGTCCAAGAAGACAAAGTAGAAATTGTTACTGGAGAGGCAGAAGACATTCATTCCTGGGTGGAGAATAAATTGAAAGAGAAGATAGGAGCTATAGCTGGAAAATTACATATTGCTCGAAGTAGAAATGACCAGATAGCCCTTGACGAAAGAATGTATTTAAAAGAAGAAGTTCTAAAGATCCAGGGTTTGTTGAAAGACTTACAAAAATCCCTTATAGCTACTGCCCAGAAAAATTTAGGAGTGATTATGCCAGGATATACCCATCTTCAACATGCCCAGCCCCTCCTTTTTTCTCATCACTTGATGGCTTATTTTTATATGTTTGAACGGGACAAGGGAAGGATGAAAGATTTGTATAAACGAGTTGATGTTCTTCCTTTAGGCTCTGCTGCTTTGGCAGGTACTTCTTTTCCTATTGATAGAGAATATGTAGCTACACAACTTGGTTTTGGCGGGATTTCAGAAAATAGTCTTGATGCAGTAAGTGATAGAGATTTTATTTTAGAATTTTTATCAGCATCAGCTATCTTGATGATGCATTTAAGCCGCCTGGGGGAAGAGATGGTTTTATGGTCCTCTCAGGAATTTGATTTTATAGAACTGGATGATTCTTTCTGTACCGGAAGCAGTATAATGCCCCAAAAGAAGAATCCTGATGCTGCGGAATTAATCAGGGGAAAAACCGGGCGGGTCTACGGGAATTTGTTAAATCTTCTCACCGTAATGAAGGCCTTACCCCTGGCTTATAATCATGATATGCAGGAAGATAAAGAACCTTTATTTGATACCGTATCTACCTTGGAAAGTTCTTTATTCTTGATGAGTAAGATGATAGAGACTATGCAGATTAATAAAGAAAAGATGGAGAAGGGTAGCAAAGATGATTTTTCTACTGCTACCGAATTGGCAGATTATTTGGTAAAGAAGGGCTTAACTTTTAGAGAAGCCCACAAATTAGTAGGTAAAATTGTTCTTTATTGTCTGGAAAATAATAATCATTTGGAAAATTTAACTTTATCGGAATTAAAAGCATTTCATAAAAGTTTTGATGAAAGTACTTTAAAGATTTTAACACCTCAAGCTGCCGTTAAGGCTAAGGATTCTTACGGGGGGACTTCTTTAAAAAGGGTAGAGGAGTCTATTAAGTCAGCCAAAGAGACATTAGAAAAAAAATAATAATTAATTAAGCTAATATTGTTTTACCACTTTGGTTATTTTCTTATTTTAAAAAATATTCCCAAAAAAAGAAGGATTTTTGAAATAGATATAGTATAGTGCTAATATATTAGCACATAAAGGTAAAGAGGTAGGCAAAAATAAAGATGCGTGAAATTAAAGCCAGTCAGATCATAGACAAAGTGAAAGAATTATTTCTTAAGGCTAATTACCATATAGACCCGGACCTTTTGAAACTACTTCAAAAGACCTTAGAAGAAGAGACTTCCCCTATAGGGAAATATGTCTTAAAGATGATTATTGAAAATAATAAGATTGCCTCAAGGGAAGAGTTGCCTATCTGTCAGGATACCGGGCTAGCGGTTCTCTTTATCGAATTAGGTCAAGAAGTCCGGATAACAGATGGTGACTTTGCTGAAGCTATAAACCAGGGGGTTAAAGAAGCTTACCAGGAAGGATATCTAAGAAAATCAGTAGTAGATGACCCCGTATTTGAAAGAAAGAATACCAAAACCAATACTCCGGCGATAATCTATACCGATATAGTACCCGGAGATAAGATTAAATTCTTAGTAATGCCCAAGGGATTTGGCAGTGAGAATATGAGTACCTTGGGGATGTTAAAACCAGCCGATGGACCAGAAGGAATAGTAAACTTTATTGTAGAGACGGTAAAGAAAGCCGGTCCTAATCCCTGTCCTCCTACCATTATCGGAGTAGGAATTGGAGGAACAGCCGATAGGGCTATGGTAATAGCCAAGAAAGCTATTACCAGAAAGATAGGCGAACCTAATAAAAGTGAGAAATATGCGATAATGGAGAAAGAGATATTAAAAAGAATAAATAATTTAGGTATTGGTCCGGCAGGCCTTGGTGGTAATATTAGCTGTTTAGCGGTACATATAGATTATTTACCTACTCATATAGCCGGGCTTCCCGTAGCAGTAAATGTCTGTTGTCATGCCGCCCGACATGCCGAAGGAATATTATAGAAAATAAAAATTTTAAAACAGGAAGCAAATTTATGAAAGAAGCAACAAAAATAGCTACTCCTTTAAACGAAGAAAAAGTTATACAATTAAAAGCTGGAGATTTGGTAAATATCACTGGGTACATCTATGCTGCCAGAGATGCTGCCCATAAGCGCCTTTTTGAATTAATTCAAAAAGGACAAAAACTTTCTATAGAGCTTAAGGGACAAATTATTTTCTATGCTGGCCCTACTCCCACTAAGCCAGGATATTCCTGTGGATCTGTTGGTCCTACTACTTCCTATCGTATGGATCCTTATACTCCAACATTATTAAATAAAGGCTTAAAAGGGATGATAGGGAAGGGGTTACGTTCCCCAGAAGTAATTGAAAGTATGAAGAAGAATAGAGCCGTCTATTTTGGAGCAATCGGAGGAACAGCCGCTTTAATTTCAAAAAGTATTAGAAAATCTGAGGTAGTAGCTTACGAAGATTTAAGAGCAGAGGCAATTTATAGATTTTATGTAAAAGATTTCTTGGCGATAGTGGTGATAGATTCATCAGGCTATAACCTATATGAAACCGAACCACCAAAATATAGTAAGTAATAAAAATAAAAAGGAGATATAGGCCCAGAAGCAGCTCTACCAGTAATGGAAGGAAAGGTCATCCTTTTCAAACACTTTGCCGGAGTAGATGCCTTTCCTATCTGTCTGGCTACCAATATTCTAAATAGAGGTAAAAATAAAAGATGAAATTAAAGTATGGTAAAGAAGAAGTTCGATTAATTTTACCAGATAAAAATATTTTACAGGTATTAAATTTGAAAGAGCAAGAAGTTTTATCTAATCCAGAAGAAAAACTTAAATATTTATTAAAAAATCCGATTGGTAGTCCTTCCTTAAAAGAATTAATCTTTCAAAAAAAAGCTCAAAAAATTTTAATTATTGTAAATGATATTACCAGACCTACTCCTTATAAAATAATCTTGCCACCATTATTAAACGAATTAGATGAAGTCGGAGTAAACAAGGAAGATATCAAGTTTATCATAGCTACTGGGATTCATCGAGACAATTCCAAAGAGGAGCTGAGTAATATATTTGGAGAAGATTTAATTTCTACTTATAAATTTATAAATCATAATGCGGATAATCCTGATTTGCATTATCTGGGTAAACTGAAAAGTGGTAATGAACTTTGGGTTAGCTCACTCGTATCCGAAACAGATTTTATTATCACTACCGGAGTTATTGTACCTCATTATTTCGCTGGTTTTTCTGGCGGAAGAAAATCTATTTTACCTGGTATTTGTGGCAGAAAAACAATTGAAACTAATCATTCTAATATGGTTGATCCTAATGCTCGAGCTGGAAATCTTAAAGATAATCCTGTTCATGAAGAAATGCAAGATGCAGCAGAGAAGGTAGGATTGGATTTTAACATAAATGTGGTTACTAATGAAAAACATAATATTGTGGAAATTGTTGCGGGAGAACTGCTTAAATCATGGCTGAAAGGCGTAGAAGTTTGCAAAAAGACATATCTTTATTCTATTAAGCAAAAGGCAGAGGTAGTAATTGTCAGCACTGGCGGTTATCCTAAAGATATAAATGTTTATCAAGCTCAGAAGGCTTTAGATAATGCTTATCAAGCAGTAAAACCAGGAGGAACCATTATTTTATTAGCTGAATGTACTGAAGGATACGGGGAGCCTATCTTTGAACAATGGATGAAAGAGGCAGAGAGTCCAGAAGATATAATCAAGCGCATAAAAAAGAAATTTGTTTTGGGTGGCCATAAAGCCTATGGCATAGCAAGAGTAGTGAAAGAAGTAGAAGTAATTTTAATTTCCTCTTTACCTGATAATAAAGTCCGCAAACTATTTTTTATTCCTATGAATGATTTATCTCAAGCTATAGATTATGTAAAAAATAAATATGGTAAAGATTTTCAGGCCTATATTCTCCCTTCGGGAAACACAGTTGTGCCTCAATTAATTTAATCTGCTATAATTAATCTTTATTTTTGAATAATACCAGATTTTTTTAATCTTTCCATCGCTTCTTCTAATCTTTTTTCTTCAACGGTTAGGGCAATTCTTACAAATCCTTCACCATATTCCCCATAGCCAATTCCGGGGGTTACAATTATCCCCGTTTTTTCTAATAGGAGGTTAGCAAAATCTACAGAGTTTATATTTTTTGGAGTAGGGATCCAGATGTAAAAGGTAGCTTTAGTTGGTTTTAAATTCCAACCTAATTTATTTAATCCATTTATTACTACATCACGTCTTCGGGTATAAATTTCATTCATTTTCTCTATATTATCCTGAGGGCCAGTTAAAGCTTCAACGCCAGCTTCTTGAATAGCTATAAAAGCTCCTGAATCGATATTGGTCTTTATGGTAGAGAGGGCTGAAATAGCATCTTTATTTCCCACTGCAAACCCGAGTCTCCAACCAGTCATATTATATATTTTCGATAAAGAATGAAATTCAATACCCACCTCTTTAGCTCCTTCTATTTCTAAGAAACTACTGGTCTTATAACCATCAAAAGTCATCTCTGAATAAGCAAAATCATGACAGACTAAGATATCATATTTTTTCGCAAATTTTACTACCTTTTCGAAAAAATCTTTATTGGCGACAGCAGCAGTGGGATTATTAGGGTAGTTGATAAACATTAATTTAGCTCTTTGGGCGACCTCTTCGTCTATCTCTTCTAAGTTAGGTAAAAAGTCATTTTCTTCTAATAAGGGCATAAGGTAGGGGAAGCCGTTAGCAAACAAGGTACCCGTTTTGTAAACCGGGTAACCCGGATCAGGTATAAGACTAAAATCCCCTGGATCAATAAAAGCTAAAAAGATATGAGCTATTCCCTCTTTGGAGCCAATAAGAGCCATAACTTCCTGGTCTGGATCTAAATTTACTCGGAATCTATTTTTATACCATGAGGCAACTGCCTGTCTGAATTCAGTTGTTCCTTGGTAGGGAGGATAATGGTGTGTCCTAGAATCTTTAACGCTCTCTCTCAATTTTTCAATTATATTATTAGGAGTAGGTTGGTCAGGATCACCTATGCCTAAGTTAATAATATCCACTCCTCTTTTTAGGGCTTCTTCTTTTTTCTTATCTATTTCTGCAAATAAGTAAGGGGGAATAGTTTGTATTCTTTGTGCTATCT